>CALJKQ010000304.1 GCA_937973565.1 uncultured Saprospiraceae bacterium
TCAAGTATCATAAAATATTATTGACCTAATATAATATTGCATTAATTAATTAATAAATTAGTCACAATAAAATTATTGTCAAAGCAAAATTGTTTGCATAAAAAATAAAATTGAACCAAAGTATTTTGTTAGTATGTAAATACTCACACACAACACATCACCGCTTACGAGGGCTACATTAATTAATTAAGTCCTTAACTGATAATGGCACTTCCCTTGTCGGGTATTCAGGTTCTTTGGTACAAATCTCAATCCAACCAATCGGGAAATCAACCCATACTTTTTTGGCTTCGTAATGGCTTATGTATTTATCTTCGGAGAGAAGGGAATCAAAGTAGGCTTTCAGTAAATTATCAAGGTCGGGCTTTGATTGATGCAGCATCCAATTCATAGCTTCCCTTTTGAACTTTCTCCAACTCTTAGGCATAGGAATATAGAATGTAATTGAAGCACCTTGTTCGGGGTGAACAAATCCTTTGGCGTGTACTTCAAGTACGGTATTAAAATATGCCTTTAGATTGCTGGATGTTATACCCGACAATAATTTTGAAAGTTGAATTTCATTCTCCGGCATGATATGCATGCTATCGTCATTCAACAGTGAATCATAGAGCGAAAAGAAGGCTGAAATCACTTCTTCATTTCCGTTGTACACCTCGTTGAAGGTATGGGCATAATCCTGGGCCATGGTGCCTTCCAGTGGAAACATCAAACCAATGATGATGAGCAAATCCAAATATTCATTAGAACCCCTCAAGGAAGGATTGGTAATGAAACTTTTGATATGTGGCATTAGGCTTTCGTTGCTATCCGCATGTCCGGCTCTGTAAATCAGAAATGACTTCAGTGCGTGATAGGAAGAAATCAATTGAATGCCGTTTTCAGGAAACTCTGCTGAATAAAAGTTTACGTATGAAAACTGATTGCGGTACTTCTGATACGCGTCTTTCCTTTTTTCAGGATCGCGCAATGCATCAGCTTTCATCGTGGTAAGGTAGGCCTTGATTTTTTTATTTTCAATGCTTTCAATCAGGTTGGTTATCCAGATATCGGAACTAAGCGCAAAGCCTATAGTGGTTGTCTGTCCAATTCTCTTTTTGATTTGCTCAAAATTGGGAGAATGGCAGATGGCCAGCAAAATATCTTTGAAATGGTTTTGAGGAACCGCGTACTTGATATTATGGTCAACATGGCCTCTTAAAACAGCATAGCCCAGGATTTTTGGCAAATAAAGACCTTCAAAACCGGGATCCAACAGTGCCTTTTCGAGGTTCTCCAATTGTAATGGACTTTCACTGGCTACTACTTCGTAGACGGAATGAATGGCAGGCTCAAATTCATCCTGCAGATTTTTGTACAACACCTCATCCTCTTCTTCCAGGTATGCGGCCAGAATTTCTGACTCCTGAATGGCATTGATCAACTGATCCAACGCGTCTTTATAGTTTTGTTGTAAAAGTTCCATTTCAAAAATTTTATATTGATAATAAATGAAAACCTGGTAAAATTTTTAGGCTCTACCAGGTTTTAACTTCAAACTTATATCGTGGGTTTCCCCTCTGTTATTATTCTTCTCCTCCGCTTTGCGCTTCTCCTTCGTTTTGTGCTTCTACTTCACTTGGAGCTTCTGCTTCGATCTGCGCTTCTTCTCTAAACGCAGCCTGGTCTTCTTCCGGAGCTGCTACTTTGGTAACTACTTTCATTTCACCGGAAACCATCTTGTGGTAGCCTGCCTTTTCTTCATTGGTTTTGTCAACCCTTGCCTTGATCTTTGCTTCTTTGGCTGCAATCCAGTCATTGAGCTTAGTATCTGCCTGCTCTTGAGTCAATGCTCCTTTTTTAACACCGTTTTGTAAGTGCATTTTCAAAAGAACTCCTTTGAAACGGAGAATAGCGGCTACTGTATCGGTAGGTTGTGCACCTTTTACTAACCAATCATATGCTTTTTCCCTGTCCAACTCTATAGTTGCAGGAACGGTCAAAGGATTGTAGCTTCCGATGTTTTCGATGAACTTTCCATCTCTTGGAGAGCGTGAATTGGCTACAACAATGTGGTAAAATGGATTTTTTTTGCGTCCTCTACGGGCAAGGCGAATTTTTACTGCCATGAGTGTTAAAATTTATAAGTATTTGATAATCAAACCCGATTACTGTGATAAACACACTTTTCAGGTTTTTAACGCCGCAAAGGTATGATATTTTTAAACCAAATTCAAATATTTGGCATAATAATTTGTCATCTTATGGATTTACGCGCTGATTATCAATTTCTTAAATCAAATCTTCAGGCGTGGCTCTCTTTTCCGATATGACAGCGTTTTTTCTAAGTTTCTATCTTCCTCTACCCTATTAAAATGCAAACTTTGCAGAAAGGGCCGGCATAATGGGCAACTGATTTACCCTGGAATACCGGATTCTGTCAAAATAGAAGATGTTTGCCCTGTCATACGCATTGGTAACACTTGCATTGATCTCCAAATTGGAGTGCTTTGAAAAGTGAATGGTTTTACTCACCGAAATATCCAATCTATGGTAATAAGGCAATCTGCCGCCATTTCTGGTTTGGGAGTAAAGTACGCCCACCTGACCGGGATTTTCGGTCAGGTAATCGGTTCCCGCACCTTCGTTAAAGGTCAGGTTATTGTAGAAACCTTGTGTTTTGGTGAATGGGAATCCCGATCCTAGGTTCCATCTTACACTGATCTGGAAATCACCTTTTCTGTCGAGGTTGTAGGTGGCCAGTGCATTGAGGTTGTGTCGGCGATCGAAAACGGTGTAATAGGTTTGTTCGCCATCAAAGCGATTGACAAAGCCATAGGAATAGGCAACAAAAAAGTTATATCGAACCTCTTCGAACTTTGCTGATAAATCAATGCCATAGGCTTTTCCTGTTTCAACAGCGTAGTCTGATTGCTGGATAGATGTTTTGTTTCTGTTTACAACGATCAATTGATTGAAGTCTTTCAGATAGGTCTCGATGTTGAGTTGTAAATTGTCTTTGACGTCGATCTCTATACCACCCACCGCATGTTTGGCAAGTTGCAGCTTGTTGGTGAGATTTTTTCCATCGAGTCCCTGTACACTGGCCTCAGGACTGGTAAGAAAACCATAAAACAGGTTTACTACATCCCGTTCATTGGATGTGCCCAATACATTCTGAGAGTAAAAACCACCGGCTGCTTTCAATCTGATTTTATCGGTAATGTTGTACTTAAGTCCCAGTCTGGGTTCCGGAGAAAATCGGGTCTGTGATGCATAATACATCAGACGGGCAGAAGGCTCAATCACCAGATTGCCTATGCTCTGTCTGTATTTCACATAGGTAGAGAACTCAGTCGTATTTTGCTCCTGGCTCAATGGAATACCATAAGGGTTGACAAAATTGAAATCGGTTTTTACGGCGCGCAAATCGAAGCCATATTTGATTTCACTTTTGTTTCTGAAGATGATAAAATCAACCGTTGCTCCAAATTCCCGGATTCCTGAATTTCTTTTATCGGAACTTTCTTTGATGCCCAGATCGTAATTGGTGTAACCTACGGTACCTTTAATAATGATATCACTGCTGTTGGGAACCATGGTAAAATCAGCACCCACACCGGTGTTTTCCCATCCTATGTTGGCCACAAGTGGATTGTTGTAGCCGTCTTTGAAATTAAAACCAAAGAGATTGAATTTCGAGCCATTTCCCGCCACCACTGAAAGTTTGGAATAAAAATCGGAGAACGAAAATGGAAGACCAATGGAGTCTACATCTGTTGCATATTTGTAAAGCGATTTCGATGTATTTTCGATAATGGATTTCTTTCCGGTCACCACCAATGAGGTAGAGCCTTTTCCTTGTTCAAACTTACTAAGAGGGGTTTCTATCAACAGCTTGCCCATAAAGGGACTCACCGATGCATATCCGCTCAATTTTGATTTGTTGGGCTCCCTTGTTTTGATATCCACGATGGCGGAAATCCTTCCTCCGTATTCAGCATTGAAGCCACCGGTATAAACGTCCACATTTCGAATCATCTCTGTTTCAAATACGGAAAAGAAGCCGAGACTGTGGAAGGGATTGTAAATATTTAGACCGTCCAGCAGGATTTTATTTTGTACAGGTGAGCCTCCTCTGATAAATATCTGACCACCCTGGTCACCCGTTGATACAATGCCCGGAATGATTTGAAGGTATTGGGCAATGTCTGCATCACCACCGATAGAGGGAAGCGATTTGATCTGCTTGGGTGTGACTGCAATCTTAGAAACCTGAATTTCTGATTTGGCCCTTTCTCGGCTGGCAGAAATTTTAACTTCTCCCAATAAAATCCCACTGGGTTTTAAATATAGGTTTCTGGAAATAATTTCATTTTTGGAAACTTTTACCTCCGATCTTACAGAATCATAGCCTATGTAAGTGGACATGAGATAGTAGTTACCTAACGGAATGTCAGTAAGGTTGTAAAAACCATTGGCATCACTGGTAGTACCCAAAGTGGTTCCGTTCAAATAAACATTGGCGTATATAATGGGTTGACCATTATCTGCATCGTATATATAACCCCTGATGGTTGCTTTTTGACCAAATGTTGGGTTTACAAAAATGCCACCCAGACATATTACTGTTAAAATAAAAAATCTCACTGTTGCAAATTTGGATTCAAATATAGGCGTTATCATTTTTCTCTTTTTCATGAAAGCTGTCGAGTATTTGTAGCGGACAAATTGGTGATTAATCCAGTTTGAGAACATCCAAAAATGCTCTTTGAGGTACCTCCACATTCCCGATCTGACGCATTTTCTTCTTTCCTTTTTTCTGCTTTTCCAACAACTTTCTCTTACGGGTAATATCCCCGCCATAACACTTGGCGGTTACATCTTTTCTCAAAGCAGAAATGGTTTCTCTGGCAATAATTTTTGCACCAACCGATGCCTGGATGGCAATCATGAACTGCTGGCGCGGCAATAATTCTTTCAGTTTTTCACAAATCTTCCTGCCCAGCGACTCTGCTTTTGTTTTGTGCACCAAAGAGGATAAAGCATCCACAGGCTCACTGTTGAGCCTGATGTCCATCTTTACCAGATCAGATGCTCTGTATTCCAGGGGATAGTAATCGAATGAAGCATAACCTCTGGACACCGATTTCAACCGGTCATAAAAGTCAAAAACAATTTCTGCCAGCGGCAATTCAAAGGTGAGTTCCACTCTTTCCTGTGTGAGGTAGTGTTGTTTGGTGAGATTACCTCTTTTTTCCATGCACAAAGTCATAATTGCACCTATGTATTCCGGCTTGGTAATGATTTGTGCCCGAATGTAAGGTTCTTCCACCCTTTCCAGCAAGGTAGGATCCGGCAGGTCATTGGGTGTGTGAATATTGAGCTTTGTTCCTTTCTTGTCGTAGGCTATATAAGATACGTTGGGCACGGTGGTGATAACCTCCTGGTCAAATTCACGAGAAAGCCTTTCCTGAATGATTTCGAGGTGAAGCATGCCTAAAAATCCGCACCTGAAGCCAAAGCCGAGTGCAATGGATGTTTCCGGTTCAAAAACCAGAGAAGCATCGTTGAGCTGCAATTTTTCCAAACTGTCCCTAAGATCTTCGAAGTCTTCATTCTCGATGGGGTAAATACCGGCAAAAACCATGGGTTTTACATCTTCAAACCCTTTGATGGCTTCTGAACATGGATTGGCTACCGTAGTAATGGTATCACCCACTTTAATTTCTTTGGATTCTTTGATACCGGTAATGATGTATCCCACATTGCCGGCTTCCAGGACGGTTTTAGGAACCTGATTCAATTGAAGAATGCCAATTTCTTCCGCTTCATATTCCTTTCCGGTATTGACGAATCTGACTTTATCCCCTTTTTTCAGGCTTCCATTGAGGATCCTGAAGTAGGCGATAACACCCCTGAATGAATTGAACATGGAATCGAAAATCAAAGCTTGCAACGGTGCTTCAGGCTGACCCTTTGGTGCCGGAATTCTATCCACTATAGCGGCTAAAATATTTTCAACCCCAAGGCCTGTTTTTCCGGAAGCCAGAAGGATATCTTCTTTTTTGCACCCTATCAAATCAATGATCTGATCTGAAACCTCATCAATCATGGCTGACTCCATGTCCACCTTATTGAGGATGGGTATGATCTCAAGATTGTGTTCAATGGCGAGGTAAAGATTGGATATGGTTTGGGCCTGGATGCCCTGAGAAGCATCTACCAGCAATAAGGCGCCCTCACACGCAGCAATAGAGCGCGAGACTTCATATGAAAAGTCAACATGGCCCGGTGTATCGATCAGGTTAAAGGTATATTGCTGGCCATCCGTATGGTTGTAATACATTTGAATGGCGTGGCTCTTGATAGTGATCCCCCTTTCTCTTTCGAGATCCATATTGTCAAGCGCCTGGTTGACCATGTCTCTTTCTGAAATGGTTTTGGTAAATTCCAACAGTCTGTCAGAAAGGGTGCTCTTACCGTGATCGATATGGGCAATAACGCAAAAATTCCTAATGTTTTTCATGGGCTGCAAAGGTACATTTTTTTAGGTAGAAAAAGAGCTAATTTTTATCCTTTTCCACACGCGGTATAGGTATTTGAATCCATGTATAAAAATTTCATAGTCAGTAAAATGATGCAAATATTGTCTTGGCAACGACTAAATTCCCCAAACAGACAGGAATTTTATATTTGTTTTAACAACTACTGTGATATTTTTTTAAATTTACTTCTCTTAATGTAGGGATTATTTTTTTTAATGTCGTTTTATCACAAATCAATTTATGCTAAAATTTTTGAAAAACCCCTTTGTTGTACTGGGTGCAGTCTTGTTATTATTGGCAAACTCAAGCTCTCACCCCACAAATAATGGGGGGTATACCGGTGCCCCCGGTGATGGTGTATGTTCACAATGCCACTCAGGAGGTTCTTTTACCGGAGAAATCAATATAGATGGTGTGCCTGCCACGATTACGGCTGGCAACACTTATCAAATTACGGTTACCGTCACAAACCCAAACCTCAATATCAATGAAGCAGGCTTTCAAATAGTGGCACTTACCAGCTCCAATACCAATGCAGGTAATTTCACAAGCCCATCTGCAGGTTCTTCTGTTAAGACATCTGCTACCAAAAAATATTGGGGTCATGCTCCTTCCATTCCTTTCAGCGGCTTGGGAGAATTGACATGGACAGCGACCTGGACGGCACCGGCCACCGGCTCGGGCGACATCACATTTTATGGGGGGGCTGTTTTAGCCAATGGCAACAACAGCAGTTCTCTTGATAAATTTGTCCAAACACAAACCTCTGGAACCTTGGCCAGTAGCCCTACTCCCCTTTCGGTAACGCTTACCAACGTAGAAAACGTCTCCTGCAATGGTGGATCGGATGGCTCAGCTACAGCTGTACCGGCCGGTGGAACGCCAAACTATTCATATGCCTGGAACAATGGCGAAACTACCGCAACGGCTAGTGCTTTACCGGCGGGAACTGCCCGTGTTACGGTAACAGACAACAGCGGAAACACATCTACTGCTTCGATAAACATAACCCAACCCACAGCCATCAATCTATCGGTTACCAATACCAATTCACCTTCCTGCTTTAATTCAGCCAATGGCTCTGTGACGGTTAATGCCACTGGAGGTGCAGGCGGATTTTTCTATGATTGGTCCAATGGTGCTTCGGGTGCAACCATTACCGGCTTGGATCCCGGCACTTATTTTGTGACTGCTACCGACAACAACAATTGTGAGAAAATACTTCAGGTCAATTTATCCGGACCTCCTGCCATTCAGGTGGTTAGTGCTTTTGTTAGCAATGTAACTTGTTTTGGAGGAAACAATGGCGCTATTGATCTAACCGCCACAGGTGGAACCGGCGCGCTAGATATTGAATGGTCTTCCGGACAAACCGGTGAATCGATAACCAATTTAGCGGCGGGATCTTACACGGTTTCTATTACTGACAATCAAGGCTGCCAGTTGGAGACAAGTTATAACGTTTCCCAACCTCAAGCAGTTGGGGGAAATGTTGTGGTGACAACACCTATCAGCTGTCAGGGCGGTAGTAATGGTGTCGCTACCGCAACCGGATCTGGCGGTACCGGACCATATACTTTTATTTGGTCAACGGGAGCCACATCGGCACAGGCAACCAATCTTTCTGCGGGCACCTATGTAGTGACCATCACCGATAAAAACAATTGTAGTGGAACTAAGCAGGTAGTCTTATCTGATCCCGCAGGTATGAGTATCAATACGACGAATGTTGTAAATGCAAGTTGCCCGGGTGTTGCCAACGGTTCTGCAACCATATCGGTTTCAGGTGGAAATAACCCCTATACGGTGCTTTGGTCAACAGGGGCTACCGGCTTAACCCTTAGCAACGTAACCAGTGGTACTTACCAATGTACAGTTACTGATAATAAACTCTGTACGAAAGTTTCCTCAGTTACCATTGGCAGTGACCAGCAGGCAACCCTCGAGCTTTTGTCAACTGTTTCTCCCACCTGTTTTGGTTTGTCCAATGGCAGCATCAATATATTGGCCAGCAATGCTAACGGCTATACGATCAATTGGTCGACAGGACAATCGGGGTCTGCTATTTCCCAGTTACCGGCCGGTATTTACACAGCAGTAGCCAATAACAGTGCAGGCTGTATATCTAATATGTTAACGGTTGAGCTTACCCAACCTGCCGCCATTAGCCAGGATACAACCACTGTTCAGGACATTTCCTGTGCAGGCCTTGAGGATGGATCCATTGAGGTTTTGTATGCAGGAGGAACAGGTGCACTGCAGTATACCTGGTCAAATGACAGCACAGGAAGTTATATCGATTCACTGACGCAAGGAACGTATTATCTCACCATCACAGATGTCAACGGCTGTAACCAACTCGATTCCTTTGTGATTGTAAATCCTGATAGTTTAGCGGTTGATAGCTTCATTTTAACAACTCCGACTTGCTACAACAGCATGAATGGGGGGTTAATTGTTTTAGCTTCCGGTGGAACAGGCGCACTTAGTTTTGCGTGGTCCAATGGTCTTGTGGGGGATACGCTTACCAATTTGGCAGCAGGCCAATACATTTATCATTTATCTGATGTCAATAACTGTCTCGTAAGCGATACCGTCCTTCTTGCCGGTCCCACTGCATTTGAACCCAACGATACCATTACCAATACATCGGTCCAAGGCAGCACGGATGGTAAAATCCAAACTAGCTTTGAAGGAGGAAGTCAGCCTTATCTCTACAACTGGTCTACCGGAGATACAACGAGCTTCATAGACAGTCTGGCAGAAGGCTTGTATTTATTAACCATTACGGATGCAGCAGGTTGTACTGAGGAATTTCAGTTCAACGTTCAAAGTGGCAATTGTGCGTTGAGTGTAGCTTATGCAATTCAAAATGTATCTTGTTTCGGTGACAGCACTGGTGTTATTTCCTTTGCCATTAGCAATGGTATTCCACCATTCACAATAAATGAAAATTCAGAAGGCCTCCCTGCAGGAAGTTACAATTTTATCATTGAAGACTCTGTGGGGTGTACTTTTGTTATAAACAACATTGTGATTACAGAACCATCATTACTCACTGCTGAAGTAGACAGCATCACCAATACAACAGGTCCGACCAAAGCAGACGGTTCGGTGGATATCAGCGTAGAAGGAGGCACTGCCGGTTACCAATATATTTGGTTGAATGCTGCCGGAGATACAGTCTCTACCCAACAAGATTTGTCGAATGCCCTGCCAGGTTTATATTCAGTGGTTGTTTTGGATCTAAATGAATGTTCATATTCCATTGATTCTATTTCCATAGGATTTGTATCTTCAATACAGGAAGGGGATGCCATTAAGTGGGTTTCAGTATCTCCTAACCCATTTAATACTCAGCTCGAGGTACAGAACCTTGCCGGTGAGGGAACCATCAGTATTTTTGACTTAAGCGGTAAACGCATCAGTGTTACCCAATTTCAAGGTTCGGAGCGCAAGAGCTTCGATACAGCATCCTGGCCATCAGGCTGGTACCTCGTGAAAGTGCAGTCGAAAGGTAGTGAATTTAGAACTTTCCGGCTAATAAAGTAATCAAAGTAGACTACTGAATCCGTTTTTATCGACCCAAACAGGTTGTAAAAACGGGTTTAAGTAGTTATTTTTGGGGTAACATAAATACCTCATGTTCATTCATAATTTTTCCAAACGCATTCGGTACGGTGAAACAGACCAGATGGGCTATCTTTACTATGGCAATTACGCTTTGTTGTACGAGATTGGAAGATCTGAGGCGATTAGGTCATTGGGCATAAGTTATCGGGAAATGGAAGCGGACCATAAGATCATGATGCCTGTTATTTCTGTAGAATCAAGGTTTTTAGCACCCTTGAAATACGATGAACTGATCAATATCAGGACTATTTTACAAGAGCTTCCGGGCAAATTAATCCATTTTTTTCATGAAATTTACAACGGAGAGAATCAACTATGCCATAAGGCAGAAGTAAAACTCTTCTTTGTTGATATGGTAAGCCAAAAAAGAATTTCGGCACCGGTTTTATTGGTAAATCAACTAAAACCTCATTTTGATTCATAATATCAAACATCAACTCAGAAACTGGCACAAGCATGAAAAAGTACGCCAGTTAGTCGATTGGAGTAAAAAATACAATCTCCCGGGTTCGGGAGGTATTGCTATTTTTGATGTGCTCGAATTTATATATTATGAGACAAAGAAAGACAGCATAGTTACGAGAGCCAATTCCATAGCATTTAGTCTGTTTCTTTCCATTTTTCCTTTTATCATCTTTTTATTTACGCTGCTACCCTACCTCCCTTTTACTACTGACTACACCCAAATGATTGCGGTATCAACTGCCAAGGTTTTGCCTAAAAATGCCCATGACTATT
Organism: uncultured Saprospiraceae bacterium; assembly: GCA_937973565.1. GTDB lineage: Bacteria > Bacteroidota > Bacteroidia > Chitinophagales > Saprospiraceae > JADKBO01. Next base: position 10,899 of record CALJKQ010000304.1, read on the forward strand.
TGATGAACATTATCATTGATATAACCCACATCCGGAGGGACGGTTTGTTGTCTTTGGGTTTTATATTGGCTATGTTTTTCTCCTCAGATGGTATGCTCACGCTCATGCAGGGCTTTGATAAAGCATACAAAGCCAGTTTCAAGCGAAGGAGTATTTTTCATAAAAGGGGAATTGCCTTATTATTGACGTTGCTGTTGGGTGTATTATTATTGCTTTCTATTGTCCTGCTTATGATGGGAGAAGACTTTTTTGGGCTGGTCAGTAACGTTGTCCACAATGATAGGATTACTACTATTTTGTATGCCGTAATGCGGTGGTTGACTGCCTTTGCTTTGCTGTATATTGGCGTTAATATCATTTACTATTTCGGTCCTTCACTCAGGAAAAGTCTGCCTTTTGTAAATCCGGGATCTATTGTTGCATCCCTTTTATCTTTGCTGAGCTCTTTGGTTTTTGCCTATTTCGTCAACAGTTTTGGCCAGTACAACCAATTATATGGATCCATCGGTGCTTTGATTGTGGTACTTTTATGGTTGAAAATCAATGCATTCATCTTACTTACCGGCTTTGAGTTGAATGCCGCCATCGCTGTAAAAAGGGATTTGAAAAATGAATTAAAGGCTGGTGCACACACTAGTACACAAGTTTAAAATCCTTTTCCTTTTTTTTGTATGATGATTGTCAATGTTTATGAGATATTGATTTGACAAGCCCTATTTGAATTTTTACAAAAAGTTTATATCTTGTGACCAACAAAATTTCCAAATATGACAAAGCTAAAGAAATCGGCTCAGAGCGCTGAAGCAAAAGCCCAGGAAAAGAAATTTTTGGTAATCAGTCTTTTGGTGACAGCATTGCTTCTTACGATGCTGTATTTCGTATTCAGAAATGCATTCTGATTTCTGAGTTTCCCAAATTATAACTCGCCTAAATGATGCATCTTCATTTGGGTTTGCTATTTGCTGCCTTTCAACAAAGTGTGTTATTTTCCGTTTAATGGAAAAAGCCTATGGAAACAATTTATTTGGGAGGCGGATGTTTTTGGTGCATAGAGGCCGTTTTTTCTAAAGTCCAGGGGGTAAGTGCGTCTGTTAGCGGATACATGGGAGGTCACCTTCCTAACCCGGATTATGAATCTGTATGCACTGGGAGAACAGGACACGTAGAAGTAGTAAAAATTGACTACGACCCTCATCAAATAACGCTCAATACCTTGCTGGAAATTTTTTGGACTGTCCATGACCCTACCACACCCGATAGACAAGGAAATGACAAAGGGCCTCAATATAAGTCAGCTGTATTTTATACCACCGATCAACAAAAAGAAGTGATTTATCAATCCATGAAGGATGTTGCTTCTGCATTGTATGATGAAAAAATAGTGACCTATGTAGCTGAGGCTCCTGTTTTTTATGCTGCCGAAAGTTATCATCAGCAATATTTTGATAACCATCCGGGACAGGCTTATTGTAGCGTAGTTATTTCCCCAAAAGTCCGGAAACTGAAAAAATTATTTGCCCATTACCTTAAATAAGATAATATGAAATACAACCCATTGACAGCTGAGGAGGCCTATGTTATTTTGCATAAAGGGACGGAAAGGCCGGGTTCCGGAGAATACAATAAATTTTATGGCAAGGGCATCTACCAATGCAGACAGTGCAATGCAGATTTGTACAGATCTGATGATAAATTTGACAGTGGCTGCGGTTGGCCTGCTTTCGATGATGAAATTCCCGGTGCCGTAACCCGGATAGCGGACTCAGATGGTAGAAGGATAGAAATCATTTGTTCAACATGCAAGGGACACCTTGGTCATGTTTTTGAGGGCGAAAGATTTACGCCAAAAAACACCAGACATTGTGTTAATTCACTCAGCCTTAAGTTTGTTCCGAAAGTAGATTCCTGATATTACCTGAAAAATTAGTCCCAGGATTGATTTTCCTGACCGGATTTGATCACCAACTCTCTGTATTCCATAGGCGTAAGACCGTCTAATACATAGTTGATTGGGTTCACAGCTGAGCCATTGATGTGTACTTCGTAATGTAAGTGTGGGGCTGTGCTGGTTCCTGTGTTGCCAACAAGACCAATAGTCTGTCCCTTTTTAACCACTTGTCCTTCTTTTACAGAAATTTTAAGCATGTGGGCATACAAGGATTTAAAACCAAAACCATGGTCGATGGTAACACAATTGCCATATCCCCTGCCACCTTTTTCCACTTTCACAACCCTGCCATCTCCGGTCGCCTGTATGTGGGTACCTGCGGGAGCTGTAAAGTCAATTCCTTTGTGGAATTTTCTCACTTTATGAAGTGGGTGCAATCGGATGCCAAAGCCTGAAAGGTATTCCAGATCTTTCTTTAATTTATCGGCCTGAACGGGCTTAATTGATGGGATGGATGCCAATCTCTTTTCTCTTTTCAAAGCGATGGTGTATAAGGAGTCCAGTGATTTTTGCTGAATATTGAACTTGTTTTTTAACTGATCAATTTTGACCAGCTGTTTTTTAAGGTAATCACCTGATGAAGCATAGGAATTCAGATAGCTGTATTTGTCGTGTCCTCCGATACCACCATTCCAAACACCTGAATCTATGGGATTGATACCGAATATAAGTCTGTGAACCTGATTGTCTTTTTCATGAAGGGTGTTGAGGTTACCTGCCAATTTTTCGAAATCCTGATCCATGGTTTTGATCTGTGATTTCAACATTTCAACTTCAGCATACAACGCTTTTTCATTGGGAGATGGGAATAATTTCATACCCAATAAAAACAATGAAACAGATGTAAATACAATGGCTAATCCAATTCCTGAGAATTTGATCAGGATTTGTTTCCTGGAGGATGTGTGTTTTTCAAATTGAAGCGTCTTTTCGTTGAATACATATTTGGTATGTTTCATACTGCACTTTTGGTTATTGTGTGAATCAAATGTAGTTTTCTGAAAACCGGGCATTAAACTCCCGATAAAAGACAGGAAACTGTCTGAGCTAAACAGTTCAATTTGGATTATGAAGCAAAAATAGGTAAAAACCCTGATTTGACAAATTAAAAAGCAATATATATGTCAAATCTTAATATTAAAATCTCCAAGCAATTGGAAAAAATTGTCTAATACTTTGTTAATCAATTAATTCAGGTGCCATTCCCATGCTGGAGAAACCACCATCATGGAAAAGGTTTTGCATGGTAACCATCCTGGTGTAGTCAGAAAACAGGGTTAAACAATAGTCCGCACATGCCAGTGCATCAGCATTACCGAGTGGTGACATTTTATCTGCGTAACCGTAAAAGTCTGTAAACCCTTTAACGCCTGACCCTGCTGTTGTCATGGTAGGAGACTGAGAAATGGTATTGACTCTGACTTTGGCTTTTTTTGCCCAGTGGTAACCAAAAGAGCGTGCAAAACTTTCGAGCAAAGCCTTTGATTCTGCCATTTCGCTGTAGTCAGGAAAGGTTCTTTGGGCTGCTATGTAAGATAGAGCTACGATACTTCCCCACTCTGCCATGGCATCGAGTTTCATAGCCGTTTGCATGAGTTTGTGGAAAGAAATAGCAGAAATATCAAAAGTTTTCTGCATCCATTCGTAGTTCAGGTCGGTATATTCTTTTTTCTTCCTCACATTTAGGCTCATGCCTATGCTGTGGAGAATAAAATCAATTTTGCCACCCAGGATGTTTTGAGATTCTGTCAATAAATGCTCAAGATCTGCCAATTCTGTGGCATCTGCTCCTATCACCTGGGCCTTACATTTTTCTGCTAACTCATTGATACCGCCCATCCTGAGTGCAACGGGGGCATTGGTCAACACTATGTGAGCGCCTTCTTCTACTGCTCTTTCGGCAACCTTCCAGGCAATGGATTTCTCGTCCAGTGCACCGAATATAATTCCCTTTTTTCCTGCTAAAAGTGATGTATGCATGATAGTGATTTTGACGCAAATTTATAAAAAAGCGGCAATTTTGGTGTTTTTCTGGAATATTGCCTCGGTTCTTCCAGTTGGAAATCAAATTGTATTTTTGCATTAAATATTATATTATGGAGGTTTCTGCCCTTGAAAAAACAATGCATACTGCTGATTATCTAAGTCTTGAAGATAAATATGGAGCACACAACTACCATCCCATACCGGTTGTCCTCACTAAAGGCGAAGGAGCCATCGTTTGGGATGTGGAAGGAAAGGCGTACTACGATTTCTTATCAGCATATTCAGCTGTCAATCAAGGCCACTGCCATCCCAGGATTACCCAAGCCTTGATCGATCAAGCTCAAATACTCACCCTCACTTCCAGGGCTTTTTACAATGACCAGCTGGGCCCTTATGAAAAATACATTACTGCGTATTTTGGATATGACAAGGTATTACCCATGAATACAGGTGTGGAAGCTGTAGAAACAGCACTCAAATTATGCAGAAAGTGGGGATACCAGAAAAAAGGAATTCCACAAAACGAAGCCCGGATTATTTTTGCATCCGGTAATTTCCATGGTAGAACATTGGCCGTAATCTCAGCCTCTGTTGACCCTTCTGCCCGAAAGGATTTTGGTCCTTATATGCCGGGTTATGTAATGGTCCCTTACAACGATCTGGATGCCGTTGCCAAAGAAATTTCGCATCCGAATGTAGCCGGTATAATTGTAGAACCCATCCAAGGGGAAGCCGGAGTTTTTGTTCCGGATGAAGGTTATCTCACCGGTATCAAGAAAATGTGTACCGAAAACAATGTGCTTTTTATTGCAGATGAGGTGCAGACAGGTATTGCCCGAACCGGTAAGTTGTTGGCAAGTTGCGGAAATTGCGGGTGTAATGGTCACTGCGAAAATAAATATGAATCCCGTCCCGACATTCTTATTTTGGGAAAAGCATTGAGCGGAGGTACCCTTCCGGTAAGTGCTGTATTGGCAGACGATGAGGTGATGATGTGTATTAAACCGGGTGAACACGGTTCCACTTTTGGCGGCAACCCGCTTGCATGCGCAGTGGCCAAAACAGCATTGGATGTAGTCAGAGACGAAGAATTGGCGCAAAGGGCAGATATCCTGGGGCAACTGTTCAGAGAAAAAATGCAAGTCCTGGTGGAAACTTCCCCCCTCGTAAATCTGGTCAGAGGAAAGGGACTACTCAATGCCATCGTTATCAATGATACAGAAGACAGTCACACCGCATGGGACATTTGCGTAGCCCTCAAAGACAATGGTCTGCTGGCTAAACCTACACATGGCAATATTATCCGGTTTGCTCCGCCGTTGGTCATCACTGAGGAGCAATTGCTGGCTTGTTGTGAGATCATTTCGAGTACCATTTTGAACTTCAAAGCATAACAGAAACCAACAAATTGGGTATAAATACCAATTTCTTAAAGGCTTTTCAAGGCCTGTCGTCTTACGTATGGATTTTGGCAGCATCGATGCTCATTAATCGTACGGGGTCTATGGTTATTGCCTTTATGTCATTGTACCTGACCAAAGAATTGCATTTTACCATGGCCCGGGCGGGGCTTGTAATGGGAGCCTATGGTTTGGGCAGCATCATTGGCTCTTATGTCGGTGGATGGATTACGGATAGGAAAAATGTACATAGCATTTTAGTGGTTTCTTTGGCATTAAGTGGTATGATTCTGCTTCCTTTACTATTCATTACTGATTTTTACCTGATTACCGCTTTGATCTTTGTCTATAGTCTGGTTGCAGATAGTTTCAGACCTGCCAACAATGTGGCAATAGCCCGATTTTCAAATGATACCACCCGGACACGATCTTTTTCATTAATGCGACTGGCTATTAATCTGGGTTTTGGTATTGGCCCGGCCATCGGGGGTATCGCCGCTGTCACCATTGGATTTAAATGGATATTCCTGATTGACTCCGTTTCCTCCATATTGGCTGCGATCGTTATTGGAACCTACCTTCCCAAAAAAGAGTTGGACGTGGTACGAAAAACAGAAGCGGATGAAAAAACCTCTTCAGCATCCGTTTTTGCCGATCGGATGTTTCTGGCTTTTTTGGCATTGGTTGTGGTTTATGGAACCTGTTTCTTTCAACTGTTTGCCAGTGTCCCCTTGTATTTCAGTCGCACATTTCATTACAGTGAAGATGTGATAGGTTACTTGCTGGCACTCAACGGCCTTATTGTGGTCGTTTTGGAAATGCCAATTATTTACAATCTGGAAAGTAGAAAAAATGTGTACCGCTTTATATCCGTGGGTTGTATCGCTATGGTGTTGGCTTACCTGATGCTTTGGGCTGGAAACCCATCTCTGTGGCTGTCTGTTTTGTATACGCTTTTTATTACGCTGGCAGAAATTCTGGCTATGCCCTTTATGATGAATTTTGTTTTCGCCAATGCACCTGCCAGTAAACAAGGGCAATACAGTGCCATGTATGCTGTAGCTTATGGAGTTGCCCACATTGCAGCCCCATCGCTAGGACTTAAATTGGCAGAACAGGCAGGCTTTGGTGTTTTGTATCTGGTAGCTGCTGCGATTTCTTTGTCCTTGGCCGGAGCTTTTTGGTTTTTATTTAAAAAGGTCAATCCAGCGATACAAACTTCGACCGAAACAACAAAGGCTGCAGTCTGATCTCATCTTACACCGTAAAAGGCGGCCATTCTTGGATACAATTTTTAAAAGAGATTTGAAATAGTGCTGTCAGACAACAAACTATTCTAAAACGCCTGTCACAATAAAATCTTCAATCCGAATAATTGCCTTTACACCAACGTCGTCAAATTGCATTTCTTCTACTGAAATGTTCTGGACATTAACCTGAATTTTCATTCCTCCGGCTAAAAAGGACAGTGGCAGGTCTTTTTGGGTTTGCTCCTTTATCAGGCCATTTATGGGAACTGGAAGTTTTTCTTTGAAGCTGGCTTCCAGAAAACGGTTAACCAGTGGTGCTGTTATTTTGTAAATCAAATTAGAGGCCTTCATTTTAATGTCCAGCTTGTCAAGGTATAACTTTGATTCAGCTTCATTATAACGCGGTTGACCGTTGACATACAACATCGCCTTTACAGGACGACTCAAATTGAGTTGTAGGTTCATCTTTTGAGGTGAAAAATCAACTTTGCAGGATGAAGCTACCAGGGCTTCTCCTCCGTATTCCTGCTGGTTGATAAACTCGCACATGATATCAGAGATTACTTCCTCAGTGACGTCGAGGTGCATGATGGAAAGGTTGTCATTCAACAAAGTTTGCACCCATCTGAGTTTGGGAGATACAGGGGCGAAAGGATCTTTGCTTGCACACACCAGGGCCGTATTGATACCTCCCTTTAAAACCATTTTACCTTCTTCATTGGTAATGGGTTCAAGCAGGATTTCAGAGGGTTGCATAAAAACTTTCAGCCCATGATAGTTAAATCCGGAAAGGTCTTTTTTCAATGCCGCCAATACATGATTGACAATTTCGGGTAAACTCAACTTGGTTTTAAGCGCCTTGTCAATACTGTGTGCTAATATATCATGGTAATGCTTTAAAATTAAATCTACCAGTTTTTCCACCGTAATATCAAGAGAGCCAAAATCAATGACCGGTTTTTCCAGCCAGATATGATCTTCAATGGCAGATTTGGTATTGAGGTTAAACTCCGGACTCACATCGAAATCCGACTTGATCTTCACATGAATCTTACCGTGCCCTTGAACCGTGAACAAGCCTGCCTGTCTTGAAAAGTTGATGCCAAGTGGCAAGGCA
>CALJKQ010000305.1 GCA_937973565.1 uncultured Saprospiraceae bacterium
GGATCTATGCCGGATATAGGAAATGACCTTGTGCCATAGTTTTCATCGGTAGTGACCCAAAGCCACTGGCCATTTTTTTTAACATACCCGTTTTTGCAGCCGATGAGGAAACTTACAAAAACGACGAGGATCAACAACAAGACGGAGGTATTAAGCATGGTTAATTATTGGAAATGTAGCAATGAGAATGAAATCTATTTTACCGGGATATAGGACAGGCTTTGGGATCTGAACAGGATGCTGTTGTCGTAGATTTCATATATACACGATGGTGCCTGGTATTTTTGTGTCTGTGAAGCAACAAAATGAAGAATATCACTCCTGCGATTCAAAGGGAAAAGGGTTGTTTTTTCCCAATCTGAAGCGCTGGGAATACTCACATATAGTACCACATCGTTTCCTCCATAAGAAACATAAAACCGTATTTTACTCATTATACCTTCTTTGTAAATGATTTCTCCCTCTCTGCCCTTATTGATAAAAGAGACACTTTGGGCAGGCAAGTTGAATATTTTTAGAATGGTATCAATCAGAAGGTGCATGTTGGAAATGGGTAGGGGTCTTTTAAAGTAATCTCTGTGTAGTGTTTTGCTGCTAATGATGGACAAAGATTTAAAAAAGCACATTAACGCCACGAGGAAACAGTCCGACATGTTGATTTTTTGTAATTAACGGTATAAAATAACCAGTTAACCTGAATTAAAGCCATTACCGGCATTAAAGCTCTTGAAAATCAATTGGTTCCGTTTAATTGAAATTTTATACCGTTCAATTTAATTTTTGAATATTGGCTATGATTTATGGTAGGATTTGCTAAAATCAGGGTATTTTGTACAAGAATCAGGGTTGAAAGCGTAGGGTAGTTTGATCATCGTTTTACCGCCGCATAACCAGGTTTGGATTTCAAATTGAGATATTTAAAAATACACGGGTTTGTTTTTTTGGGCATCCTAACTATGTCTTTGACAGGATATGGTCAAAAAAATGCTTACAATTTTCACAAACTTGGATTTCAGCAAGGCTTGCACGATGGCATCATCCGATGCATTCATCAGGATCAATACGGATACATATGGGTGGGCAGCGTAGGGGGTGTTAACAAATACAATGGCCGCAATTTTCAAAGATACTTGCACGTGCAAGGAGATAGCCTGAGTCCTTTGGGCACCCAGCCAAGGGCCATGCACAGTGATAAAAAGGGCAGGTTCTGGATTGGATTTGAAAATGGATTGATGCAGTTTGATTTCAAGAAAGAAAAGTTCATAGCCAATCCTCATTTCAAGAATTTGTTCATTAGGAGTATTTGCAGTGCTTCAGAAAATTTGTTGTTCGTAGCCACTAACAAGGGACTATATAAGTTAGATGTAGAGAAAAACACGGTTTTGGCTTATGGAAACTCAAACCAGGAAAAACACAGGGCCCTGAATCAGACCCGGGTCTACGATTTATTGCACAAAGAGGGTGTCTTGTACATTGGCAGCGAAAACGGATTTTTGACCCTGGATGTGAAGTCAGATGTATGCAGTGAGGGCATTTATGGCGTAAATCTTGATGGACAGGTAGCATCCTTGGCTGTCGACCAACAAAACAATATTTGGTTTTGCGTGTATGGCAACATAAAGTTGGGTAAAATCAGGTATAAAGAGAGAGATATTGTCAGTTACGACCACATAATGGATATGGGTAACGATGAGCAGCCTTTTCATGTTGTGGCTTGTGTTGCAGATCAAAAAAACAGGATATGGGCAGCGACGGCAAAAGAGGGTTTGATGCAGTACGACTCGGTTTCTGATACATTCATCAAAATTAAACACAAAGAACACATACCCTCAAGTCCGTCCGGAAACGCATATCGGTGTATGTATATGGATCGGTCCGGTTTGATCTGGCTGGGATTGGATGTTGAAGGTGTCAACTATTTTGATCCTGATAAAAATTTGTTTACCACCATTTTACCTTTTCCTGTAAATACGGGTCAGCAGCTTAGTAAAGTAGGCAGGGCAGTCGATACAGACCATATGGGTAATTTTTGGTTTGGCAATCACGATGGTGTTTCCTGCTATAATCCCGAAAATGGCACGTACAAGCTGTATAGAAACGAAGTAAATAAAGCCAAGGTGCTACATACAAACCACGTTAGATCTATGCATTGTGACGAAGAAAATAATGTTTGGATTGGCACTTCAAATGGGGTAAATAAATTCAATCCAAGGACCGGGCAAATGGAATTCATTGACTCCATGCTTTTACCGCGAAGTTTTTACAATTCGATCAATGGCGACAAGAGTGGCAATGTTTGGTTTTGCACCAATGATTCGGTTTCGTTGTACTGGTATAATTTGAAGGAAAAAAAATTTGGCCATATATTACAACACCCACAATTAAAAAAATATGCCGGATATTCTTCGGTTTCCTATGTTATGGAGGACAGTAAGAACAGATTGTGGATTTCTACCACCAGAAAAGGGGTAGTTGTGTTCGATAAAAAAAGTAAAACACTGCAACATTTTACGGCAGCCGATACAAGTGAATATCGGTTATCAGGTGATTTGATAATTGATATCAAGGAAGATAAATCCGGCTTTGTATGGCTATCCTCTTTTACAGGCATAACGGCATTAAACCTTGAAAAAAAAATCATCAGGAAATACACAAATCAAAACGGACTACCGGGCAACATGTCGGGGCCATTGGTCATAGATAATGAAAACAGGGTTTGGGCAGGTGTAAACGGGGGACTTACCTTGATCGAAAATGAGGGTCAAAAAATCAAAACATTCACCGAAGTAGATGGACTAGCGTCTGTCGGTTTTCCTGAGCATGCCGGAATAAAAAGCAAAACCGGACAAATCATCCTCGGTTCCAATTCCGGATTTATCTATTTCAACCCAAAAGTAAATGTACAGCACAGCAATACCTTTCCTTTCTACATCAGATCCTGTAAAATACAAGACAAGTTCACTAAAAATTTTAGTGCTGAAAACAGAAATGTAACGATCCATTTGAGACCCGATGAAAATTCATTTGTTTTTGAATTTGAGGCTTTAAATTTTGCCAATCCGCAACGCACTCAATTTGCTTACTTTTTGGAGGGATTTGATCAACACTGGCATTATACCCGTGCGCCACAGGCAGTGTTTACCAATGTACCGGGAGGCAACTATACCCTTTTTATGAAGTCGTCAGATACAGATGGTAACTGGAATAACATAACTCCGAAGTCGGTAAAGATTAATTTGCAGACCATTTATTATAAGACCACT
>CALJKQ010000306.1 GCA_937973565.1 uncultured Saprospiraceae bacterium
ATTCATAAAATTGTAAGCAATTTCTAATGGAGCCCAAAAAGAGAGTACGTAAGCGAAGCTATATACCCAGCTTCATAACCCTGATGAACCTGGGTTGTGGTTTCATGGCCATTGTCACTGCTGATTATTACAAGAGTTCTGTTTTTTTACTTTTTTCACTGGTTTTCGATGTTTTAGATGGCTTTGCCGCCAGGAAACTGCAGGCCCAAAGCGAACTGGGACGTGAGCTGGACTCACTGGCCGATTTAACCAGCTTTGGCGTGGCACCGGCTTACCTCTATTATTTATTGAGTCCCGTTGAAGGATGGGCTGCCATGATTCCCCCTTTATTCATTGTACTGGCCAGTGCCTGGCGTTTGGCCAAATTCAATTTATTGCCACCTTCTCCTTACTTTTCTGGACTTCCTACACCCGCTACTGCCATGTTTTTTATTGGCCTTTTTCTGGGTATGAAATATGAAAGTACACTCATCAAAAGCATTATGGATAATGTTTATTTGTATTGGGCCATCCCCATGTTTTTTGGTTTTATGATGGTCAGTACCGTCAGGATGTTTTCTTTGAAAGGCATCAACAAAGACATGAGGCAAAATAAACTGCAACTTTTTTTGCTGCTGGCTTTGATCATATTATTATTGATCGACAATAAAACAGCCGCTCCAATATGCATTTTATTGTACATAATGCTATCACTGGTACAATCCCTTTCGAACAGGGCATAAAATTATATTTTGAAGTAAATTCAAAATTATTGAACAATTATACTGTTATACAGCAGTTTTTCTAAACTTTTTAGAATAATATTTCGTTATTTTGCAGTATTAATGTTTTGAAATGGCAATAATAATTACAGATGAATGTATCAATTGCGGTGCCTGTGAACCTGAGTGTCCCAACAACGCAATTTACGAAGGAGGAGTTGAGTGGACCATCAAAGATGGTAGTACCATTACCGGAAATTATACTTTGGAAGATGGAACCGTTGTGGGTGTTGATGCCAAACAAAGACCTATCAGCGATGACTTTTACTTTATTGTCCCCGACAAGTGTACAGAATGTGTAGGTTTCCACGAAGAACCCCAATGCGCGGCGGTTTGTCCTGTAGATTGCTGTGTACCGGATCCCGATAGAAGAGAAACCGAAGAAATACTATTGGCAAGAAAAGAAAGATTACATCTATAAGTCATGAGGATTGCATTGGTAGGCTACGGTAAAATGGGTAAAGCCATTGAAAAAATTGCCCTATCCAGAGGTCATGAAATTGTTTTCAGGATCAATAGCTTAAATGCTACCGATATAGAAAACCTCTCACCCGAAAATACAGATGTAGTCATTGAATTTACAAGACCCGAATTGGCCCCAGGCCACCTTTCCACCCTCATCCGCAATCGATTGCCTGTGGTATGTGGTACCACCGCCTGGCAACACGCAGAGAACAGGATTTATCAACTGGTTAAGGAGGAAAATGGCAGCCTGGTACATGCATCCAATTTCAGTCCGGGTGTCAACATCTTTTTTGTATTGAACGAATACCTTGCAAAAATGATGGTCAATTGGCCTGCGTATAAGGCATCTATCACAGAGATCCACCACACTGCAAAATTAGATGCTCCAAGCGGAACCGCCATCACATTGGCCAATGGCATTCTGGAGCAACGAAATGATCTCACTCAATGGGCAGAAGGTAATGACGCGAAAGAAGGTACTCTTCCCATTTATTCTATCCGGCAAGACCCTGCTCCAGGCACTCACACCATTAGATATAAAAGTGACATTGATGATATAACCATTTCCCATGAGGCCCATACCAGAGAAGGTTTTGCTACCGGAGCCATCATGGCAGCTGAATGGATTACAGGCAAACAGGGTGTTTTTACCATGAGAGACGTGCTCTCAATCTGATTTTACCCCTCAAAATTAAATGAAAGCGTAAAAATTTGGGAAGTTACATTTTCTAAAACCTTGGATTGGTTTAAATCCTTGTTATAAATCAAGATGTTTCCCAGGCCTCGGGAATACTTAACTTCAGGAGAAAATATAAAAAAGGGATAGAAAAACTGCATGCCAAAACCAACCTCCCACTGGAAATCATGGGGAGAAATTTTGATCAGCGTTGGCGCTTGCCTGGTTTTTGAACTGCTGGCAATATCGTAGTTGTATTTTAATCCCCCGGTCACAAAAACCCTCTTGTCTTTATACGGCTGACTTTTGTATCTAAGGCTGAATGGAAGTTCAAAAAACACGGATTCCACTTGTTTTTCTTCAAGATCATTGAACAGAAAGGAACGGTAAGAAAAAGCAAATCCCGGCAAAAAGCGGAAATCGAAATATTCTCCCATCTTAAGGTTGGCAATCATGTGGATATTGAATCCCCCCTTGCGTTTGCCTTCCGCTATTCGAACGCTGTCATTGCCGATAAAGTAATTTGACTGATTGATCCGAAAGCCGGAAAAATTGGTGCCAAAGGCCATGCCGAAATAGTATGCCTTTCCTTGAAAATCCAGGTAGTTGTAATTGTCGCGGGATCTGATTTGTGCTGATAATGCAGAAATCATAATCCCAAACAACAGGGTAAACAAGGCTATTTCTCTCCTACGTATACGGTGCATATTCCAAAGCTTAAAGCATAATAACGTGTATTGTGAAATCCTATTTTACGCAATATGGCTTCAAAATCCTCGTAGCATGGAAATGCATTGGAAGATTCATACAAATAATGATAGGCTTTATCATCTTTTGAAATCATTTTGCCTATTATAGGTAACAAATACTTAAAATACAGAGAGTATAGCTGTTTAATGGGAAATACCCGGGGTCTTGAAAATTCAAGCACCATGATAACACCGCCCTTTTTGAGTACTCTATACATTTCTGATATACCTTTTTCCAGGTTTTCGAAGTTTCTTACTCCAAAGGAGGACATCACTGCTTCAAATCGATTTTCTTCAAATTGAAGTTCCTCACTATCTCCAGCCACAAATTGGATAATATCAGATTTGCCGGCCTTAGCGATTTTTATTCTGCCTATTTCGAGCATTTTTTCTGCTATATCCAGGGCAATAATCTCATTAGGATTGAATTTCTTACAAGCCTCCAAGGCCAGATCTCCTGTACCTGTGGCTACATCCAGGATGCTTTTCGGATGGTAAGATGCGATTTTATTTAGTGCAATTTTACGCCAGATTATGTCAGAACCCAGTGACAGAAAGTGATTCAAAAAGTCATACGACCTGGCTATGCCATCGAACATCGACTTTACCTGATGCTTTTTGCCTTCCTGACTTGTATAGGGAGTTACTGTATCGTGCTTGAACTGGGTCATCGTTTAAACAAAGTTGCAAATATAATCAATTGTTTTAATGTGCTTTAGTCTAATTGTATTCCAACAACACTTACTTTACCTCTAGTCGGCTTCCCTCTGTGTGCGCAGAAAACTCAGGTGCATACAAACATTCCATTTGCATCAGGGATCCACTGAAGTTACCCCGATGAACCACCCTTTGCCTGCTTTCCAGCACATGATGTCCTTTGGCAAGGTGATCAAAAAAGTAATGAGTTGCTGCATCGGTTACATTTTCATAATAGCCGAAGCCTTTGCCCCACTTATAACCACTTAGATGGGAGTATGGTTCAAGCCCACTGCCCCGCAAGTCTTTAATATGCACGAATTCCAAATCACGATCCAGGGTCACTTCCATTCTCGCAACCAGAATATCCCCCGGCATCAGAACATTGTTTTCATCCAGGGGTATCAAAATGGTGCTTTTATCTTTAACTGCTTCTTTATAAAGTTTTTTGGTTACCATGGTACCACCCGGCAGGGAAGATTTGACTTTGTCTATTGATTTGAGGTATTGAAAATAAACCCCTCCCATTGCCACACCGGTACCGGTATTTTTTACTTCCAATTGGGCGAGATTGGGATCAATTTGATCGCGGTTCCAGGTTTGCAGGAAATAACTGCTTCCTGCCTTCAGTTTATTGTCATGCGGTAACCTCTGACCACCGGCTGTTACGCTTACCCCTTCAGCATCGGTAAAGTTCAATTGACGTGGACCTTTTTGGAGGAGCAGAGCTGAAATGGCATCTGCAGTTGCTCTTGTGGATTGCCAGTGATGCGTTTTTTTATGGTTCAAGAGCCAAATCTTCATTTCTTCCAACTTACCTTCGTCGCTGCCGGTTTCATGCAATAATTCCATAATGGAAGTATGGGTTTCCACGGGCATCTCATTCCACCTGAGTCCATTGCCAGCATTCCAATAGATGCCCAGTTTAGCGTTGAACTTCGATAATTCCAGCAATGATTTGACCGTGTTTTTCCATGCACTTCCCTTCGTTCTGAAATCATATACAGCCAACCATGTTTGGGTCTGTAAATTGTATTTTGTCAAATGAACAATGGCCTGTTCTTTAAAAAACTGATAAGCGACTTTTGAATTGGGATCCA
>CALJKQ010000307.1 GCA_937973565.1 uncultured Saprospiraceae bacterium
AGAAAGTCAATGTTTGAAATGTATTTGAAAAATCGTCCTTTAGATTTTGGAATGGACTATGACCAACTTTCAAGATTAACAGAACACTACGTTTCAGCAGATATTGAATTATTAGTAAATGAAGCATCAAGATTAGCATTGAAGAATAAAACACGTATTTCAATGGCGATTTTGACAGAAGTAATAAAAAATAACAAGCCATCTGTTCCATTGCAGGAGTTGAAAAAATATGAATTAATTAAAGCAAAAATGGACGGTGAAAATATTGAGCAAAAAAACGAAAGACCACGAATAGGTTTTAAATCATAAACATCAAAAAATATGGACACAATACCATTTGACAAATTATTGCTAAAATCAGCATTTTGCTGTATGGCATCTGATGGGCATATAGACAACAGAGAAATTGCCCTAATTAAAACAATGTGTGAGAACTCTCCATTGTTTAAAGATTTCAAATTTCAAGAAGAAATTAATTCCCTTGTAAACAAGATTAACACAAGAGGTAAGGAATTTATTTCCTATTATTTTGACTTGTTAGGAAAATCAACATTAACAGAAAAGGAAGAATTGACTTTGATTGACTTTGCCATTCAGACCATTAAAGCAGACGAGCAAATTGAGTATTCTGAAATCAAATTCTTTAAGAACATCAGACATAGACTAAAAATAAGTGATGAAAATATTTTGGCTGTGTTTCCAGACATTGAACAGTTTTTAGAAGAAGATATTGTAACAGAATCATTCCTTGACAAAATTACAAGCCAATATTTAGCAGATGCTGTATTACCACAGTTTGAGTTAATCAGCATTGACATCAATTCACTTGACGACCTGAAAAAAGATGAATATCATAATTAAAGTTGTTTTAGCCATTTTATTCTTCATCTGCCTCGCAGACATGCCATACGGCTACTACCAACTGGTCCGCTTTTTGGGGCTAGTTGGCTTCACAATTTTGGCATATGACGCCTACCAACAAGGGAGACAAAGAGAAATGATTATTTATGGTTCACTAGCCTTGCTATTTCAACCATTTATCAAAATTGCTCTTGGCAGACAAATTTGGAATATAGTTGATGTAGTTGTTGGAATAGGCCTTCTGGTTTCAATATACATGAAGCCAAAAGAACCAAATCACTAAAACAAGTAAATCTGCTTAATCTCATGCAAGGTGCACCTCTGATTCTCATGAAAATGTACCAATTGTATAATTCACACTAATTGACCACCAGTCAATAATACGCTGCGCTCAATGCCATGAATTTTAATAGGCTTTGTCGATGCCGTGCAAGGTTTTGCACGGTTCCTTCACTTTTGATTGCCGCAGGCAATCAAATTGCTACTTTGTAGCAAACATTCAGTCATGCTCAGGTCAATTTAAAACTAATTACAAAACATGATGATTTTCTTTTCATTCAGCTTTTGTTTACACAAACATTTCTAACATTTATCATTGAAGGATCCATAATCCAAAACCGGTAAGCAATTCAAGAGTGGCGTTGAGGGTGAGGGCTATGGATCTTATGGTGGCGTTTATATCCAGTTGAGGCGGGTGGGTTGTATTGGCGGGGATGGTGACATGGTCGGTAGACTGGGGCAATCGGGTCTTATCCCAGTTGCAGGGGTTTGACCATAGGCTGTCTTGGCTGCCTTGCCATAAAATTAGGTGATTGCAGAGACTATCAGGTGCATTGTCCAATACCGCCTGGTATTTTTTGGCAGTGGTGGTGTAGGGAGGTTGTGTTTCGATATCGCGCATCACACCCCAGGAGCCGTAAACACTTTCCTGTACGGTGGCGAGGCTGAAATTGGTGGCGAGTTGACAGCCCCATAGGCGAATGGAATCGTGCATACGATCGTAAAGGTTATACATGCCCTGGTCATTTTGGGAATCCCACATGGCTTGCTGGTAGGGGTAGGGGATGCCAAAGGAATTGCCTACAAAGTGCTGGCCGCCTTCGTAAGTGATTACTTTTTTGCCAAAGACCTGGATGTTTCTGTAATCTTGTTTTACGGCAGGTCTGAAAGCATTCCAGGCATTGAGGGCGTTGGCCAGAATATCTGCAGGCGTGGCATTGCTGCCGAGAAGGTCTAATCTAGGGTTACCGGTGGTTCCGTGGTCGAGTCCAAAATAATGGGTAGGACTGCCGTAATCCCAGGCATCCTGAGGAAGCTGAGACAAGATTTGTTCATTGAGGTAGTTGAAGCCGGCTTGAATGCCCAGCACTCTTTTAACACGACAAGCCTGGTCGCCAAATACACTGTGCCAGATAGAGAAAACCTTGCCTGCTTTTTCTGCCATGGCCCTTCCATAGTTGAGGTTGCCGGGTCGGTTGTTATTGTTGTATTGGGCTTGCGGGAAAATCCAGTTCCAGACCTCATTGCTGTATTCCAAATAGATATTCAGGTGGTCATCGAGGCTATCCAGAAACAGCTGTGCCATATTGGCTACATACGCTGAATCAGCCATGTGAGGAACACAAATCCAGACATTTTTGTCGAGTTCGTTACAGAGTCGGATCATCACTTCATAAGGAACCCCTTTTTCACCGGCATAGGTAAAATAGTCTTCCCTGGCGCGATTGGCCCATTCTACATTGGTGTTACCATTGGTATTGCCCCAATCCATGAAACGCAAGGTGCTAAATGGACTTATTTTATCCTTGAATACTTCGTAAAAGCCATCCTGGTACAAATCGGTAAATTCATGCTGCGGTCTTACAATTCTGATGTTTCTGATATGATTGGCGGCATTGGAAGCTTCGATGTTGAAATTGATATTGCCATTGTCGAGGGCCGTAAAGGCTATCCTTCCCGGTGCATTGGAAGTTATTGAAACCGCACCTCCGAAACTGATGGTGCCCGCACCGTCGTATAAAAGTAAATAGGAACTGTCTCTTCTGAAATTGCCGCCGTCGGCAGAGACAACATACCTCAGCTTGGTGCTGCCGGCAGACGTAGGCTGTGGAGCAAACAGAGGGTAGCCCTGCGGATCCAGGGCAATCTCATTGATTACATTTGAATTCCAGCAAAAACAATTGTCTTCATACGTCAGGATTTCAGACCGCACGTGTTTGAGCAGGTTTTTTAAGGGCCTTTCTACACTCCAGTCGGAAAAGCCACTCATATTGGTGCCGATATCCATGGCACAAACCGAAGGTTGCCAGCCTGTGCAACTGGAACTATCCACAGTGATTTGTAAGGACATGGAATCATAGCATGCATTGCCGACTCCATTTACAACCAGGGTATAATTACCTGCGCTTAAATTTTGGAATTGATTGGTGTTGGTAACAGGCATTTGCATATTCATGGCATTTCGCAAAGCAAAGGTGGTATTCTGTGTGTTTACCACCAGGATGCCGCTGTTTTGCAGGCACGATGCCATTTGTACGCAACTTACCGAGGTCTGACAGGGGAAATGTCCGTTTTCATCCAGGACGGTTATTGTCTGGTAGGCAGTATGTTCAAGGCCATCGGCATCTGTGGCCGTGAGGGTAACGGTCAGTTGTCCAAGATCTGAATAGACGTGACTGGGAGTAGGTGCAGTAATAACCGGACTTCCGTCACCAAAGTTCCATTCATATGTGAGGGGACCTGCTTCCGGATCAGTGGATGTTGTGGCATCAAAATTGACAGATAAAGGGCGTTGTCCCTGGATGGGTGATGCCACAATTACGGCGGTAGGCGGCAGGTTGACCGGCACATTTCCATCAGGAGCGACACAGGGGTAACTTTCGGCAAACCGCAATTCATCTATGGCGGCGGCTCCCGCATTGTCGCCCAAATAGACAGCAGCACTTCGAATGGCAACATTCGCTCCCACATTTTGTTGGCTTGCAGCAATGCCGGGTCCATTATAACCGGGTATAGGATTTACAAATAAAGCTACTTGAGTATTTCCGGAAATAAAAACAATACGCAGGACCAGTAGG
>CALJKQ010000308.1 GCA_937973565.1 uncultured Saprospiraceae bacterium
GGGCCGGTGCCATTTTTCGAATCGAACCGGTGTGGTTTTTCGAATCGGTGATTTTTTTCTGCCAGCTCGGGTTTCTCGGAGCCCAGCAATTTCAGCATTGGCAGCAACAGCTCACACTTTCGAATGGGTAAGCTTATTTTTAAATTATCAAAAAATAAAATACTTGAAATTAATGATAAAATTAAAAATTTTCAAGGTACATCAATTCATGCTTCTGGTTATATAATATTATCTAACGAGCAATATAAAGAAATGAGTAAATTAGTTACATCTATTTATAATGATGGTGTTGAGGTTTTTCAAGCATCAAAAGAATGTTTAGAAGCAATAGGTGCTCAAAAATATGATCTATTGGCGTTATCTTATTTAGATATAATAAATAATACAAAAAAACAAATAAGTAATTATAAAGAAATTAATTATAAAGCTAAAAATATTGAAGAAATGGATGAAGCTACATTAAAAACTGTATTAAGTTTAGCAAATAATGGAAATAGGTCTTTATTTCAATTAGATAGTTTTAATATTCAAATAGTATGCATGAAAGTTTTCAATGAATGGATAAACAGTAAATCAGATAATAAAAAAGATTTACTTGAAATTGTAAGTGATATTATTGCTATAATAAGACCAGGGGTGGTTCAAAATAATATAGATTTAAATTATATAAACAATTTAAATGGAGGTAATTCTGATTTTTTAAATTCTTTTAAATCTGATAAAAATATTTATGATAAATTAGTAAAAATATTTCCTCTTGGAAATTTAATATATCAAGAAGATGTAATGATGGTTGCAAAAGAATTTGGAGTAAAAAATGCAGATTCTTTAAGACGTGCTATGGCTAAAAAAAATCCAATTGAAATGGAGAAACAAAGGGAAATTTTTATTAACTCAGCATTAAGTCAAAATAATAATTTTAATAAAAATGAATTAAATAAATTATTTAATACATTAGCTAATTATTCAGAATATTGTTTTAATAAATCTCATAGTATTTCTTATGCAAAAATTTTATTAGAAACAGCAAATTTATTTTCAAATTATCCAAAGGAATATATAATATCTTATTTAAATCAAACAGATAAATTTGAAAATGTTGTAAATATAATAAAAGAAGGAACTGAACGTGGGTGTGTTATTCAATTCATAAAAGAAGATAAAACAATAAAACATCATATTTCTAACGATAATATTATTTTAAATATAAATAATTTAACAACATCTGCTAAATTTGATAAAGATGCTATTTTAAAAACAGCAATTAGTATTGGTAAAGAAATTGCAAATCAAAAAAATTGGAAAAGTAAAATATTGAGCGATCCGATGGCTTATTCCCAAAAATCTCACAGATTAATTAATTCATTAGTTCATGATAATTCTGAAGAAAGATATTTATTAAAAAATATTTCTAAAGAAAAAGGGCAATATGGAGAATATTATAAATATGAATTTTCTAATGGAAAACTTGCTTTTGATAAAAAAAGATTACCATTAGAAATTGGTAAAATTTATAAATTAAATTTTAAAAATAGAAATTTAGTTAATTATACAGAAACACATGTAAATAATGAAAAACTAAATTTTTCAACATATGTTTTAAATCAAAACGGAATAACTACAAATCCTTTAACTAATGATACTTTGCAATCATTACCATTAATTAATAAAAATGGTTTAGTAAAAATTAATGGCGCTACTAATGGAATTGATTTTGAAATGAAAATTGAAACATTACAAGACAAGAAAAAATTAATGCCAATTAAACAAGAAAATATTATACAATTATGGTAACTTTTTATTAGATAATTTAATTATTTTTATCAAAAATATTTTTATGTTATAATATATAATAAACAAAAATGAAAGGAAATATAATGGCTGCTGAACAAAATAATGTGAGAGATATTGGAATACGTCAAGGACTGGCAAAAAAAGACATTTTTTCTGCTATGTTAAAATCTATTAATACTCAAATAAGAGATGGAGAAGTTACAACAGATGGAGTTGTTATAAAATTTAAAGAAAATTTAATTCCATTGGAAATTAAAGAAGATAAACCTTTTTTATTTTCTAATACACCATAAGGATTATGCAAATTCATCTCACCATCATCTAATTGCACCGCATCAACAGCACTTATTTGTAGTTTTGTTGCATTTTGTGGATTATGAGAAACTAAGCTGAGAGATTTAGCGCTCGTATTTGCACCATGACCTTCAATAACGCATTCTTTTTCTGTAGAATTTTTTTCTATAGAATTATTTTTTGATTTAGTTGTAAACAGTAGAGTACACGTTATCAGCACCGTAACCGGAAACAAATAGCGGAACGCGCGTTTTGTTTTGCGTCGCATAAAATACCTAATTTTGTACCTAAATTTAAGAATACTAAAAAAATAAAAACCAAATGCCTGCCAAGTGGTGCCCCCGGGGAGACTTGAACTCCCACGTCCGTGCGGACAACAGATTTTGAGTCTGCCGCGTCTACCAATTCCACCACAGGGGCAATGCTATGCATCATACTTAAGAACCAGATTAGGTCAACAGTTTGTTTTGATGAAATCAAATGATATAAAGATCTTCCCGATAACTCTCAATCAGGCGAGAAGATCCGATAGGGTTGTATGGATCCATTCAGCAATCACAAGCAAAAACAGATGCCATTTTGTAAAAAAATCAAAAATGATAAAAAACATCTGAACCGCTCTAAAAGCGGATAATACCAAAATTATTAAATAAGTAATTGAACTAAAGGGGTAATTTTTCTATTCTTTTTAGAAGTTGTGATTGGAGATTTTAGAAAGAATGGCGCGCCCTATCAAATACCCGAATGGATTTTTCGAGGAAGATTTTAAGAAGCATTACCGTCAAAAAGGACAACAAAGGTTCGGGTTACGTTTACTCTCAATGATCTTTCTTCAAGAAGGGAAAACATTTGAGGAAAGCGCACGCTTACTCCATAAAACGGTTAAGACGCTGCGTTTATGGTTTGGCCGTTACAGTTCAGGTGGGATTGAAGCTCTTTTATGTCTTTCGTGTGGTCGAGGAAGAAAGGATCGACTTTCCAAAAAAGATCAGGAAGAGCTTTTGCATTTGATTGATGAGCGTCAACATAATCGTCAGGGAGGACGATGGCGGGGTGTTGATATTCAGGTTTTGATTAAAGAAATGTATGGGGTTGATTATACTTTGTCTGGCGTTTATAACCTTGCCCATCGGATTGGACTGTCCTGGATTACAAGTCGTTCTGTTCATCCCCAGGCAGATCTTCCAGCTCAAGAATCTTTTAAAAAAAGAATTTGCCCAAAGAGCAAAAGCAGCGTTACCTTCAAACATTGACAGAGTCAATATCGAGATTTGGTTTCAGGATGAAACGCGTATTGGACAGCAAGGATCTTTAACACGCCTATGGACAAAAAGGGGGACACGTCCTCGGGTAGTTCGGCAGCAACAATTCATGTATCAATACATTTATGGAGCATGTTGCCCTGACCACCATAAAGCCGCAGCGCTTGTCTTGCCTTATGCCAATACCCACGCCATGCAAGAATTTCTAAAAGAAATTTCCAGAAACGTTGATCAAGGTAAACATGCTTTGGTTATTATGGATCGGGCACCATGGCATACGACCGGTAAACTTCAAATACCTTCCAACATTACTTTATTATGGTTGCCTCCTTATGCCCCTGAACTCAATCCTCAAGAAAGTGTCTGGCGTGTTTTAAAAGATCGATATTTACATAATCGAGCCTTTAATTCCATGGACGATATTACTCAAGCGGCCTGTCATGCCTGGAATGATTTTATAAAAACTCCCACACTTATCAAATCTCTTTGCTCCAGAAAATGGGCTAAATTATGACATTTATTTAATAAGTTTGGTATAAGGTGGACACCTCGAATAAGGGTTATTTTTTGGATTGTTTTGTTAAAAGTGAAGAGATGACGTCATTTCAGGTTTTTTGAGCGCTCTGGTTGTGTTGTAGGAGGTGGCGTTTTATGATGACTTTTCCTGATTTTTAGGCATTTTATTGAACTGTGGATGGATTTATCCTGTGAGGGTCGCTCGTTTTTCCCAAAAAATGAGTCTTTGCATATTGTACGTGAGATTGACCAGAGTGATTTTAATCCGTGCTCTTTCAAGACCAATAGTGCGGATAACCAGTTCCATGCGCTCTTTTTGAACGGCGAAGACGTGTTCCACATGGGCACGGATTTTGGATTTCTTGCCATTGGCGCGCTGACAATGGACGGGCATGGTCTTGTTCCTGGGTTTCTTGCGATGCAGTTGGGAACGAAACCCATTTTCTGCCAAAAGCCTCTCATTGTCCTGGCTGCGGTAGGCCGTATCTCCCCACACAGAACAGGACGTGTTGTTTTTGTCCAAGAGATGGCGCAACGCTTTTCCATCATAAAGGCCGGCGTCACTCACGTGGCCTTTGCGGATAAAGCCAAAGCGCCGATCGATGCAGACATGATTCTTATACCCAAAAAGAGGAACTGCAAGATCAACGGCTTTCTCTTCTTCTTTGGCCTTGCTGTATTTGACGATCCACCGCGCATCGCGGTCTTTCTGAGCAAGTTTGGCAGGGTTCGATTGCCAGGACTCAGGAATATCCCCCGCTTTCACCTGGGCTTTCTCCTCTTTCGTCATCCGTTGACGAGGTGCCTGGATGATGCTGGCATCCACAATCTGTCCCCCCATGGCCAAATAGCCTCTCTCCCGCAAAGCCTGATCGAAAAGACCAAAAAGACGATCCATCAGTCCAGCTTTTTTCAAACGCTCCCGATATAGCCAAATCGTCTTGGCATCGGGAATGTTCTGACTCAAGTCAAGACCCAGGAATCTCATAAAACTCAACCGATCCTTGATCTGATATTCCGTTTGATCGTCCGACAAATGATAAAGGCTTTGAAGAAGCAGAACCTTAAAAATCAAAACCGCATCATAGGGCGGACGTCCCCCTTGAGAACCCACAGAGAAGTTGAAGCCTGACTCTAAAGGTGAGCGAAACACCTCAAAGTCTACAACTTGACTCAAACGCTCCAACGGATCCCCAAACGCCGATAACGCTGCCAAACGATCAGAAAAATCAAACAAGCCAAACTGAGACACCTTAAAAACTCCGAAAAATATCTAAATTCAACGGCTTATTTTACAACATCAACGCAAACCCACAAAGACGTTTAGAAAAAATTACCAAGGTTATTCGAGGTGTCCAACTTAGGGGCAATCATGAAAAACACTTTTTTGATACTATTTTTCTTGGCAAACGTTTTCATCGCTTCAGATGCTGTTGCGGTTGACGAGAAAAATCCATTCATAGGTTTTTGCAAAAATAGAAATCAGACCTTTACTCAATGTGTCGACCAAGCGCAAAAAGCCTATGAAGCGTGCAAAACTGGCGTGACAGAAAGCGAAGAAGACTCAATGAACGTCGTTACCGATAAATATTCTCTCAAGTATTGCCAAAACACACGCCATAGCTTGATGCGGTGGTGTGAATTAAATTGCAAGCATTGAGTTTAAAATCCAGACCTTCAGGGACATGCTGCATATTATTTTAGGACTTTGCGGTGCTTAGACCCCTCGCATGACCAACC
>CALJKQ010000309.1 GCA_937973565.1 uncultured Saprospiraceae bacterium
ACTCTTTCCCTACACGACGCTCTTCCGATCTTACATTTTTTTAATTCCTTACTGTTTTGGTGGAATAGCCATGCCCAATCTCCAATCGTTAATGGTTGGTAAGGTGCCTGCCAATGAACAGGGAGAACTGCAGGGAGGACTTACCAGTCTCATGAGTGTAACCACCATTTTTGGTCCTATGCTGATGACGCATATATTTTACCTGTTTACCAGTAAATCAGCGCCGATCGTTTTTCCTGGTGCTGCTTTTTTTCTGGGTGGTATTTTTATGTTGATTAGTTTCATCATCACCTATTTGTTACTCAAAGATTACGACAAAAAAAATGAAGGCCATCGTATTTGAAAACCTGCACACGCTTCCTGAATTTAAAGACATAGAGATTTTGCCAAAGGACGGTGAAGTAGAAGTGAATCTCATCGCCGCAGCCCTCAATCACCGGGACATTTGGATTACCAAAGGTTTGTATCCGGGCTTAGTACCCGGCACTATCATGGGGGCAGATGGCGTAGGTTTTTATCAGGGGCGAAGGGTTGTCATTAACCCGGGCATAGCTTGGGGTGACAATGAAAGATACCAGGCGCCTTCTTTTAGGGTTCTTGGTGTTCCTGACCATGGCACCTTTGCAGAAAAAATTTACATCCATCCGGCCGAGCTGTTTGATGCTCCGTCCCATTTGACAAATGAAGAAGCAGCCGCACTTCCTGTCGCAGGCGTTACAGCTTATAGAGCGTTGTTCAGTCGGGCCAGACTGCAAAAAGGAGAAAAGGTACTTGTTACCGGCATTGGTGGTGGCGTAGCCCTGATGGCTGGTTTGATGGCAAAAGCGGCCGGTGCAGAGGTCTATGTAACCACAGGAAGAGATGAAAAATTAAAGACCGCCCTGGCAATGGGCTTTGATGGCGGCGTAAATTACAACCATGAAAATTGGGTAGAAGATCTTTCCCATCAATGCAAACAAATAGATGTGATTATTGATTCGGCCGGAGGCGACAGCATTGCCAAGCTTATGAAGTTGATGAATTATGGCGGCAGGATTGTATTGTACGGCGGTGCCCTGGGTAAATTGGGAGGTGTCAATCCTCAAGTTTTGTTCTGGAAACAACTTGACCTTATGGGTTCAACCATGGGTTCACCTCAGGACTTCCAAAATATGCTGGATTTTGTTGAAAAACATCGCATTCAGCCACCTGTCGATTCCGTATTTGACTTTGAAGCATATGGGAATGCATTTGGCAGATTAGCTGCGGGGGATCAAATGGGTAAGGTGGTTTTAAAGATTGCCTGATTTGAAACAAGTACTCATCCTGTCAGACAACCATGGCTTCTATTCTGATGAACTGGATAGTCATATTGCAGCCTGCGATGAGATTTGGCATGCCGGAGACATAGGTTCAATCGAATCGTTGGCTGGCTTCCAAAAAGGAAAAATATTCAGAGCTGTTTATGGCAACATTGATGACAATGAGGTGAGACAAGCCTTTTCAGAATCCCTTGTTTTTGAAACCGAGGGTCTAAAGATACTCATGACCCATATTGGTGGCTATCCCGGTAAATACCCCGGTCGTATCAAAAAATGGATTGTTGATGAAAAAGCTGATATCTTTATCTGTGGTCATT
>CALJKQ010000310.1 GCA_937973565.1 uncultured Saprospiraceae bacterium
GACAAATGCATCATCCCGGTATCCCCTGTCAGGATTTTTTCAGCGCACGATAGTACATAGGCGGACTCATCAATGGTAAGCTGTCCTGTAAAATTGATTACTTTTTCACTATAAATCTCGCATAGTGATTTGCCCTCCCGGGTCACATCTGCGCCTCCAATCAACACAACGGGAAAGGAAGACCGTTGAACCCACTGGCTGACAATGGACTCCGGAATGCGTTTGGTTTTATGGGCAGCACCTAAAACAATGACGTTGTAACGCGGAGGTAAATCATTAACGGCAGCCTCAGGATTCAGTGGAAAGTCAAGTCCCAATCCATCGTTACTTACATTTACCTTTTTGAGCGCATCAAAGTACCTATCCACTAAATGTTTGTCAGGAAGTACTTTTTGTTTGGTCAGTACGTACCACCATTTTTTAACGTTGAGTTTGTCATAGCGGATCACGGTTGTACTCAAGCCAAGGGTAAGCAGTGTTGAAGTACGGTTTTTATGTAAATCGATGATGAGATCGAAGTTTTGGGCCTGAATCCAACGCCTGGTAGCCATGATTCCTTCTGCATCCGTGACAATCCGGTCTATATAGGGACTTCCGGAAAGCAGGTTTTTAAATTTTTCACCGGTTAAAAAAGTAATATTCGCCTGACGCTGGTTGCGCATACATCGAATTACTGGCGTACAAAGCAAGATGTCGCCAATAGAACTGAACCTGATGACCAGTACTTTCATTAGCCGTATGTGCGAATACTATTTATCAACAGTATACTATCGCTTAACAAATTTTTGCGCATGGTTCCTTCCATCGTCCATCATACACCTGAAAATATAGGTCCCTGCAGGCATGGCCTGTACATCCAATTGAAGATTTGCAGAAGTCGGCCACATTCCTGATTTTACCTTCTTGCCCAGAAGATCACAAACCTCGAAAGATGACGGTTTGCTGCCATTTTCATTGTAAGAAATGGTCAGCCAGTCTCTGGCAGGGTTGGGAAATAAACCAAGTTCTGACTTTTGTGTATTCACTTCACTTATGGCACTTATTTGTCGACTGCCATTGCTGAACCACACCCCCCATGAGTAACCCTCTGCAAACACGATAGGGTTGTTCTGGCCTGTAATCTTATCTGATTCAAGGGGAATAATGTTGAGATCCGTACCAAAAAAAGTGGCATTATCGAGAATAACCGCATCATCTGACCTGGCATAAGAAGGATAACCAATGTCCATATTTTCATAAACCACTCCAACATCTCCGGTTTCAATATTTGCACCCAGGACATAGTAGCTATCGTTCTCGAGGTAGTCAAATGCAATGATGTAAGGGCTGTTTTTGGAAAAAGTGGGATTTCCTACACTCAGGCCTTCATCCAGTGCAGGGAAGAGTTTTTCGATTTGATCCGGCAAAGCAAAATTTTTGCTGCTGTTGTTCCAAACTTTAATAAATCCAATATCCCAAAATTCAATATCAAAACCCGAATTGGATTTAACAGAATTTTTGGCATCGTACATGACATATTCTCCTGTAAAGTCCCACTCCATGGCATCAGCATACAAAACGTCACCTGTAGAAATACCCGTTGTAAAGGTTGGATTGGTAAGTTCAAAATTGGCTCCGGCTCCCGTGAGCAGGTCAAAAACAACTATATAATTTTCTTCGGCTGACCTCAATGCGGCAAGTTTGGTTCCATCTTTTGAAATAGCGGCATTTCTCCACGTTCCAGTTGTTTGGAGCACATTTTCCGTTGCGGATCCCGCAGTCCAGTCAATAATGATGTAGTGGATTTTCTGATCTGTAGCTACAAACACAATTACACTACCGTCGTCTGAAATACTGGGCCGACTGATCGGGTTGGTGTTGGTAAGCGGATCGGCCACCACATCTCCCTGGGCAGTATAGATGTATAATTTCTGCTGGTTTTCGGAAGTAAACAAAATAAGATCTTGTCCCGGGTTGATGTTTACATCATCTTCATATTCACCACCTGAGTTGCCAAATATTTCTACCGCATCAAAGGCTGCAGCAGCCGCATTAGCAGCCGATTCGCCAAATTCTTCACGGGCAGCACGTATGACGGCAACCCTGCAATCTATAAATTGAGAAGATTTGGTGAGGTACTGATCCAACACTTTGTAA
This sequence comes from uncultured Saprospiraceae bacterium, assembly GCA_937973565.1. Lineage (GTDB taxonomy): Bacteria > Bacteroidota > Bacteroidia > Chitinophagales > Saprospiraceae > JADKBO01. The sequence goes on from CALJKQ010000310.1 coordinate 2,137, forward strand.
TATACTTTCTCTGCCTTGTCTTTACCCACATTGGAAGCAAAAAGGAAAAAGGCATGATTGGGAATGCCACTGTTGAGATGAACCCCACCATTGTCTTCAGACCCCTTGTATCTTTCTGAATACTTTTTGGGTTGCCATCCACGGTTAAAATCATTGGTAGCTGCTCCGTTGTGAGGATCCTGCAGACTTCTTAAAGCACCGGAGGGGAAGGCAGCTGTTTTAACTACATCTTCGCCAATCAACCAATCATCCCGATCGATCATAGATCCAAATACATCGGCAAAAGATTCATTCAGGGCTCCTGATTCTCCCTGGTATTCAAGGTTTGCAGTGTTTTGGACAACCCCATGGGTCATTTCATGTCCTGCCACATCCAGTCCTCTCGCCAAAGGCTGAAATGCACTGTCGCCATTGCCATAAAACATGGCAGCCCCGTTCCAGAATGCATTTCCCAGACTGGAGCCGTCTTCATCAGCTATGTTGATAAAGGAAACTATGTTTCCTCCACTGCCATTGATGGAGTTTCTGCCAAAAAGATTCTTAAAATAGTCGTAGGCCTTTCCACCATTGTAATGCGCTGAAACCCCTGTTTTGTTGGACCACGAATTGTTGTTGCTGGTCACATGGTCTGCTGAAAAATCGCTGTTTTGCGGTGCCGTATTAAAAGCATCAATGGTCCAAATCACACCTTTCGGGTCATTGGGCATGCTCGAATTGGCCTTGAACATGGAGCGCGCACCATCGATCAGGTAAAACTTGTTACCTACCTGGTAGGTATTGATGGTTCGGTTGATGTTGAAAAGATCCTGGGCTGTAGCAGTTGTGGGTCCATCCAGTGGTGGTAGTGCAGCATCTTCGAAACTACATTCAGTGGTGTATTTGATTAAAATATCATCATTTCCTTTTTCCACCGCAGGCTGGGCATGGTTGTGAAACTTACAGATAGAAGGAAATTTTTTGAGTATTTCACCTGTTGTAGCATCCACTATATACTCCCATCTTTCCACAGCCGTTTTGTAAACAGAATGATGATAACACAATCGAACATCGCTACTGTTTAATGGGTAATAAACCAAAGCCGCTTTGTCCTGGATCAAGTGCGCCCAACCGCCCATCGCAATAACCGGTTTGCCTCCCATATCGTTCCATACTTCCTGAAGGGAAGCTTGTTGTGTAAGGGCAGGATCAGAAGATTTGGCAACGTCAACAGGCCATACCCTTCCGGTTACGAAGTCGATATCAGTGCCATTGCTGTGCATGGTCAATTCACCGCCGTAAACCGGAATACCATCCACTGACTGTTGCAGTCTGATATGATCAAAACCCTTGTCGTCTTTGGTGATTCGGGTGATGGCGAACTGATCTGCCAAATTTGGATTTTCGGTAAATGGAGCCAAAGCCTTGAGGTGTAAAACCACTTTTTGCTCCATGCCCAGGTATCGGTTTTGGTCGGCATTTTTCATAACACCTTCCCAGGCGACAGGCATTCCATCTGCTGATTTTGCAATTACCTTTATCCCCGGATTGAGCAGACTACCCAAAGAAAGTTGATTCCGGGTTGGGTCAAAATTTTTGGCTTTCACTAATTTTGAAAAAGGAATCTTCACTGGTTCTGACAACATGGGTTTGCCCTTGTCCGTGGATTTTGGATCCAGTCGAAGTTGTTTAAATTGAGCAAAAAGTGATGACACAAACAGGAGCAACACCACTGCCAAGCTGGTAATTCTTTGGATTTTCATTTATTTAAATATACTGTTGTAAAAAGTAAATTACTTATTTTCTGTCTTTACTGCATTCATCAGATTATGATGGAGAATGGCAGGAACCTTATTTTCGAGCTCCTTATACCCCCATGTCAATTTGTGCAATTTTTCTTTCTTTTTCATGGTCAGAAAATAATACTTGTTTCCGGGTTCATTGAGAGATAGATTTTCCAGACTCAAAGTTTCATAGTTATTGAAAAACTGATCAGCTACAGACCGGCTTATTTTGTTAATTTCTTCATATGTTTTGCCATTGTCGGCAGACTTGTAGATACGACCATTATCCAACAGGCACCAGGTGGAAACTGCACCGGTAAAACCGCCTCCTGTGCCCCACTCCAGCATTTTACCCTCGTAGGTCAATGGATTGTAAACTTTATTTTGACACGAAATCGACAAAAAAAGAATTGAAAAAAACCAAAATCGACCCATTTGAATCCTAAAATTTGGTTAAAGTTAAGATTTTTTCAAATGTCTAATCCAATTATACGCTATCTTTGCAACATCAAATTCTTTAAAACTACCATAAAATGAGAAAAATTCTTTTCCTTTTTGCATTTGTAATGGCAACCGGTTTAACCGTTAATGCCCAGTGCACAAAATCCGCTTCTGCTGATAAAGCATGTTGCGCTTCCAAAAAAACTGCCGGAACAGATGCGAAAGCATGTGCAGGATCTAAAGTAGCCTCTGCATCTATGGAGTCAGAAGCTGAAATGGCAGCTGCTGCCAATGAAAACATTCAAAAAAGAGTGTGTGAAACTTCCGGTAAAGTTACTTATTATGAAAAATCAGTTTGTGAACATTCAGGTTCAGTGAGCTGGAATGAAGTTGAATACAATTCAACTCAGAAGAAATTCACAAGGGTTGCTTCTGCTGGCATGGAAAGAAATGCAACTACAGGAGAAGTTAAATCTACTGAAAAAGCATGTTGCAAAAAAGACGGCAACAAATCATGCTCTAAAGAAGGCGAAAAGAAAGCCTGCAGTGGTCACAAAGCAGAAAATAACTAATACGGTTTTCAGAAAGAACATTTTTCAAGCCCGCTAGCTTTTGCAGCGGGCTTTTTTATTTTATTTCAATTTTGAAACCATCCCAAAGAGCAAAATTGGCTTGCTTGATATAATGGTGCTGACTAACCGGTCTGAAAAGAATTTCATCTACCCAACTTGTCTTGTTGTTATTAAAATAAACCTTGTATTCACATGAAGAACAAACCGGCACATCCATATCAGCCCTTACCCATTGGTCGTGTACTTCTGAAGACTGACTCAAATTACAATCCGCTCTGCCTTTCTCTATTCCCTGTTCATACCATCGAAGTGACCAACTTCCCAGTCCGTATTTGCTAAAATCAATGAACGACCAGGCAGAAAAATGATAGATACTATCGGTGGATTCAGATAGCTTAAATTTTACCACCTCATGTTCGCCTGCAGGC
>CALJKQ010000311.1 GCA_937973565.1 uncultured Saprospiraceae bacterium
ATTTCCAACCATCCGAACTACTTGTATTGTCAATATATGTGTTTGCATGTGTTGATTTTTTGTAGTATAATCTAGGACGTGTACCAGCAATGATATTCACCCCACTTCCATCTGTAATTGTTACAGGAGTAAGTGCTGCACTTGCAGTGCATGAACTGTTTGATAGAAGTGAATATGATATTGTTGGACCAGTTAAATCTAATGGTATTCCATTTAATTCCCATGCTCCAATATCAGGTCCTGAAGTACTAGTTCCTGCATATCCAAGGTTGCCTTGTCTGACAGTATTATTAAAGTCATCGGTAAAAGTGGAAATGTTTACAGCACCACTTTCTATTTGTGAGGCAATGGATGTGCTGAATTTTAAAAAATCTGGTGAGGCGCCGACAGTACTTTGCCAAGTTGGATTCTCTTGAATTGATCCTTGATCCCTATTTGTAAAAAAGGTTTTAGCATTTGCAAGAGTATTTTTTGGGTTAGTGATGGTTGAAGTACCTTCCACATAGGTCAGATGGTTGTTGGTACCCGCAGTTGGATTGCCCCAATAAGCATTATTATTTGAAGCTGTGGAATAATTGGCCGGTACGGTTCCCGTTGTACCTGAGCTTCTTCTTAAACAGGCTGAAACTCCATTTGCATCTGCGTTAAGCCCTTCTTGCGCTGGAATAGAGGCATTAAATAAAATGTTGTTTCTTAAAGTTAATAAGGAGGCAGTGCTGCTGAAATTTACGCACGAACTTCCGAAAGTTGTAACGGATGAACTTGTGGCATTTAAATAAATTGTATTATAATAGATATTATAAGTTGATGTTGCAGAAGCATTAATTCCATTGATGGCATTTAAACCGGTGGCAGCTGTAGCCCTCAAATCGCCAATTAAATTATTATAAATATTAAGTGTAGTGCCTGAGGTGATATTAATTCCATTAACTAGTGTTCCTGCTTGGTTTCCAGACAAATCATATATTTTATTTTTATAAATGTTGGTTAAGGCAGCTCCGGTTATATTGATTCCATTTATAGTGCTAGCTGTTCCTACGGATGATAATGTATTAATGGTGTTTGAGAATATATTGATTCCTGTAGAAGTGTTTGAACAGGTAATACCATTTACATTCCCACCAGTACCACTCGAAATTAGTGAGTTTATAGTATTTGAGCTGATTGATAATGATGTTGCAGCATTTGCTGATGCATTAATTGAAATTCCAGTAATTGCTCCCTGACCATTAATATTTGTTATCGTATTGTTACTTATTGTATGGGAACCAGTATGAAAATAACTTATATTAATACAAGTAACAGCGCTTGTGCCTGCATTAATATTATTGAAGAAGTTATTTGTACATGTTTTTACAGATGTATTTGTACTAGATCCATCAATATTTGAAATACCAGTGACTGCTGTGGCTCCAGTGACCGTTATATTTGAAAAATTATTATTGTCATAAAATGAGGAAGTGCTGTTAGGAGATGAAGTTGCGGAAGTAGTTGAGAATGTTACTGTGCCTCCTGCTACCAGTTTATTAAATCCAGTTACTACACTATTGTCCCTTATGAATTGGGAACCATTTGCAGGCATGACATAACTATGAGAAATAAATGTAAAACTACCTGATGTATTAACTGAAAGGTTGTTAAAGTTGTTTCCTCTGATTACAAGCGTTTTATGTGTGCTTGCTGTTGAAATAGCTGTAATGGCAGTTGTTGCTGCAACAGTATGATTGAGACTGTTAAACTCATTGAAACTAATCTGCAATTCTGATGTTGCAGACGCACATGTGCTTTCCAATAAGAATCCAGCAATGGTTGCACCAGCGGCTCCTGCTTGAACTGAAACTGTATTGTTGTTTACAACGTTAGTAAATGTTCCTGTTGGAGCATTTTGATTGGCGTTGTGAAAAATAGCTCTCAATGTTCCCACGGTTACACCACCAGCAGAACTACTAATTGTATTGTTTGTAATGCTATAACCGTAAACATTACGAATTAAAATACCGTTCATTGTGCCACTTACAAGATTGTATGAGGTTGCTTGTGCCGCTGTACCATAGTTAGTAATCGAATTATTCTGAATTATCATACCAGAATTTTGATCAGCTGCCGCTGAGGGACCTATCACTACAACACCTTGGTTAACATCAGTGATATTATTACCAATAATTGATAAATTTTGATTGCCTCCTGCAGGCGTAGTAGCAGTGGCAGATGTAGTCATAGATGTTGCTGAATGCGTAGAATTGGCATAAATGCCAAATGTATTCGTGTATGTTCTGTTTAAATCAATGGTATTATTGGAGATAGTAATATTTTGACACCCATTTGTTGTTGATGAATAAAACAATGCTACACCAAATTCTGTCATATTATTAGTTCCCGTTGTAGAAGTGGTATTTCCTGCATTTTCAAGCATTGTAAATCCTTGAATCGTTACAAAATCACTGCCTATAACCTTAAAAATGGCATCATTTAGGTTTCCCGATGTTTGTGGTGTTGGTGCGGTAATCGTAGCGCCTGTGCCGGTAATAGTGACAGTATTTGCCAATGTCGTTGTTGCAACGAAACTTATCACATATCCTCCAGCAGGAGCCGTTTCACTTCCGGAAGCACATGTTAAGGTGACCGGACCCGATATGCTGGTTATTGTAGATAAAGCAGTTATCGCATCATTTAGTGATGTATAACTTGCTAGCAATGCAGGAGAGGTGTTTGTATTGCCTGTAACTGTGACAGATACTTGAGAAAAGGAAGTAACTGAAAAAAATAATGCAATAATTGCACTGAAAACGCGTAAGTTCATCATCATACCCGATTAAAAGTTTGGTTATATTGTTTAACCCTCAAATTTAATCCTATTGAACTTTACCACAAAGTTATTTTACAATGATTTTTATTTTTGGAATAAATACTTAAAAAATCAAAATTAACGGAATGTTATTCGGAATTATATGATGTTTGAATCTTTTACAGTATATTATTTTGAAAAATATTTCATTATACAACTTTGTTAAAATAAAAAAGCCCGATTTTGCCGGGCTTTTTTAATCATATTTTAATCTGCTACTTACTTTTTGTCCTGAACTTCTTCAAATTCTACGTCTGTAATGTCATCTGCACCGCTGGTTGGTCCTTGCTCTGCCCCACCCTGAGCTTGTCCACCGGCTGCCTGCTGGGCATTGTAAATATCCTGACCCGCTGCCATGAAAGCATCGTTCAAGGTCTTGGTGGTGCTTTGAATAGCGGTAACATCCTGGTTCTTATGTGCTTCTTTTAACTGGGCCAAAGCTGTATCAATGGCAGCACGCTTATCGGCAGGAATCTTGTCGCCAAACTCTGACAATTGTTTTTCGGTTTGGAAGATCAGGCTGTCGGCTTGGTTGATGGCTTCTGCTTTTTCTCTCGCTGCTTTGTCGGCGTCTGCATTGGCAGCTGCTTCGGCTTTCATTTTTTCTATTTCTTCTTTGGACAAGCCTGTGGATGCTTCTATTCTGATGTTTTGCTTTTTGCCGGTGCCTTTGTCCATCGCAGATACACTCAAAATACCGTTGGCGTCGATGTCAAATGATACTTCGATTTGCGGTACTCCTCTCGGTGCAGGAGGTATGCCGTCCAGGATAAACCTTCCGATGGCTCTGTTGTCTCTTGCCATCGGTCTTTCACCCTGCAGGATGTGGATCTCAACGCTGGGTTGGTTATCTGCGGCTGTACTGTAGGTCTTGGATTTCTTGGTAGGGATGGTTGAGTTGGCTTCAATCACCACATCGTACATGCCACCCATTACTTCGATACCCATTGATAATGGAGTAACATCAAGCAACAACACATCTTTCACATCTCCGCTCAATACCCCACCCTGGATGGCTGCACCAATGGCTACCACCTCATCAGGGTTCACAGATTTGTTGGGTTTTTTACCAAAAAAGGCTTCTACAGCTTCCTGAATCTTAGGTATACGGGTACTACCTCCTACCAGAATCACTTCGTCAATATCGCTTTTATCCAACCCTGCATCTTTCAAGGCATCAGCACATGGCTTCAGGGTCCTCTGTACAAGTTCATCTGCCAATTGTTCGAATTTGGCTCTGCTTAGCTTGATAACCAGGTGTTTTGGCACTCCATCAACGGCTGTTACATAAGGTAGGTTGATTTCTGTCTCTGCTGAAGAGGAAAGCTCGATCTTTGCTTTCTCTGCGGCTTCTTTCAAACGCTGCAGTGCCATTGGGTCTTTTCTAAGGTCGATGTTTTCCTGAGCTTTAAAGCTTTCAGCCAGCCAATCGATAATTACCTGATCGAAGTCATCACCCCCCAGGTGGGTATCGCCATTGGTAGATTTTACTTCAAAGACACCGTCTCCTAATTCAAGGATGGAAATATCAAAAGTTCCACCTCCCAGGTCATACACGGCAATGGTTACATCCTTGTCTTTTTTATCGAGACCGTAAGCCAAAGCTGCGGCTGTTGGCTCGTTGATAATCCTTTGTACTTTGAGTCCGGCAATCTCACCGGCTTCTTTCGTAGCCTGCCTTTGTGAGTCGTTGAAGTAGGCAGGAACGGTAATTACAGCCTCTGTCACGGTCTGACCCAGAAAATCTTCAGCAGTTTTTTTCATTTTCTGCAAGATCATGGCTGAAATCTCCTGCGGGGTATATTGCCTGCCATCTATGTCTACTCTCGGCGTATCGTTGTCGCCTTTATCAACCTTGTATGCTACCCTCGAAGCTTCTGTGCCTACTTCTGAAAAACGGTTACCCATAAATCTTTTAATGGATGCTACCGTCCTCTTGGGATTGGTAATGGCTTGTCGTTTGGCAGGATCTCCTACTTTGCGTTCGCCATTGTCCAGAAATGCTACCACAGATGGGGTGGTTCTTCTACCCTCTTCGTTGGGTATTACTACCGGGTCATTACCTTCCATTACGGCTACGCATGAGTTGGTCGTTCCCAGGTCTATTCCTATAATTTTTCCCATTGTATTTGTTTTAGTTTTTTGTTTTTATTCTTTTATCAATTGATGTGCCATGCCATTTTTCTTTCTTTTTTGCCTGTTTTAACGGTAATCTTGTCAGTAAAAAAGCAATTTGACCTGTAAATTTTACAGTCATAGTGTCATTTTGTCTAATATGACAGCTGTGTTATCCCTACATTCATGCCAATTGAGTACTTTTGCAGCCATCTAAAATTCGGAATATGTCCAGACTGTTTGTTTTTATTTTATCGGCTTTTTTACTCGCTTCTTGTTCCAGAAAGCTTGACATCCCGGGGGAGGATCCTGTTCAGGGCATGACCATTGACATTGGATTTCTGGCAGCTGATGAAATGGAAGGCAGAGAAATCGGCACAGAAGGAGAGTCTAAGGCTGCATCTTATATAGCCGATCGTTTCAAGGAAATAGGCCTAAAACCTGCCGGTACCAATGGATTTTACCAGCCATTTTCCAGAAAAATAAAAGGCAATCCTCACGCAATGGAAGCAGCAGCTGAAGATCCGGTAGTTCATGGCAAAAACGTTCTGGCAATGTTAGACAATAAAGCATCATCAACCATCGTCATCGGTGCCCATTTCGACCATTTGGGGTATGGCAAAGAAGGATCTTTGTACACTGGAGCCCCCGCTATACACAATGGAGCAGATGACAACGCCAGCGGTGTAGCCATGATGTTGTATTTGGCGGAAACACTGAAAAAAAGCAAACTCAAAAACAACAATTACCTTTTTATCGCTTTTTCCGGAGAAGAGAAGGGCCTTTGGGGTTCCAACTATTTTGTGAATAATGCCACTTATCCTCTGAATAAGCTCAACTACATGATCAATATGGACATGGTGGGCAGACTGAATGCAGAAAAACAATTGGCCGTAAGTGGCACGGGTACATCCGCGGCTTTTACAGACATACTCCAGTCATCCAATACAGGCGGACTTAAATTGAAACTGTCAGAGTCCGGTGTCGGACCCTCAGATCACACATCCTTTTACCTTCAGAATATTCCTGTCCTGGCATTTTTTACCGGACAGCATGAAGACTACCACAAACCCAGTGATGATATTCAATTGCTCAATTTTAGCGGTATGAGAGAAGTTTCGGCTTATGTATACCGGGTGATCCAGGGTCTGGATGGAAAGGGAAAGTTGACTTTTATTAAAACAAAAGATGAATCTACGGATGCACCCCGATTCACGGTTTCGCTGGGTGTGATTCCGGATTATCTGTACGACGGCAAAGGCATGCGCATTGATGGTGTAAGAGAAGGTAAACCTGCACACAAAGCCGATTTGCAAAAAGGTGATATCGTGATAAAAATGAATGACATGGAAATCTCAGACATGATGTCATACATGAAATCACTGGCCACGTTTAAGCAGGGTGATTCAGCCAATCTGACTATTTTAAGAGACGGACAAGAACTCATTAAACAGGTAAAGTTTGAATAAAAGATATCACTATTTTATTTGTTGACAATCTCTTTAATAATATACAGGGGTCTGCCTTTGGTTTGAAAAAATATACGAAGAACGTATTCACCCAGCAGGCCAATGGCCATCATTTGGGCGCCCCCAAATAAAGTGATCAGCAGGATAATGGCCGTAAAGCCCCGGGGTGCGGTATCATACACAATTTTTTCGAATAAGATCCAAGCCAGGTAACCCCCGGATATAAAAATGGTCAGCATGCCTATCAAAGTTACAAACTGAATGGGCGCTTCACTGAAGTTGAAGACGCCATTAAAGGCAAGTTTGAAAAGTTTGGAGATGGGATATTTGGTGTCGCCATCGGCCCGGGCATCTCTGTGGTAAGATAGGCCGGTTTGTTTAAATCCTACCCAGCTGCGCATGCCCCGGATATACCTGCTTTCTTCGGGCATGGCGTTCAGGCAATCCACCACCCTTCTGCTCATCATACAAAAATCACCACTGTCTATGGGTATGGCTATGTTGGTTAATTTTGATTGAAGTCGATAAAAACCTGCATAAGCCCACTGTTTCCACCACACTTCTTTTCGGGTTTGTCTGATGGCATAAACCACATCATATCCTTCTTTAAGTTTGGTATAAAATTGTTCAATCAACTCCGGAGGATCCTGCAAATCACCGTCCAGTACCATCACTGCTTCACTTGCCGTAACCTGTGCTAAGCCGGCTGTTAGAGCTATCTGGTGACCGAAATTTCTGGAGAGTAAAACTGCTATGTATCGGTAGTCAGTTTGTGCCAATTTGCTCATTAATGAAGCTGTATTATCCTTACTGCCATCATCAACCAGGATTACCTGGATGGTTTCCTGGCTTACATCCAAAATGCTGTTTAAACGCGCTATTAGTTTGTGAAATACTTCTTCTTCATTGTACAAGGGGATTACATAATTGAGCGTTGGCTGTTCCATTTTAGTTCGTTTTGTTTGTGAGGTATAAAATCAACGAACTTATTGTTTGGATTCATGTTCAAATGTTGCACTTTAGGTTGAAAATGTCTTCATTGAGTCAATTTTTGATTTTATGATAATATATAGACAAAATAAAATATTGTCCGATTGTTAGTTTGTCGTTTGAGCTTCATTAAAACAAACGTTACCTATGTTAAAACCAATATTTCCCAAATGGCTCCATCCCTTTGATTTGACGATGATCGTTTTAATGAATCTATGTGCACTGTGGTGGTTCAAAGAAAGAGCCGTATTTATTGATAATTCATTTTACGTATACCACATTGTACAGGATGGTTCTTTTTCTGTTAATCACCTTAGAGTTGGAAGTATCCTGGCACAAATTCCCGCTTTGATGGCCGTAAAACTGCATCTGAGTCTGACACTGGTATCTCTCTTGTTTTCATGGGGCTTTGCATTATACTACACCGTATTGGGCTTGATCTTACTAAAATTGAGACAAAGAGATTTTTTTTACCTCATGCTGATGGTACAGTTTTTAGCTTCGATGTATGCTTATTTTTGGGTGGCTTCAGAATTACCCATGGCTATTGCCTTTAGTATTTTTATCCTGGCATGGGTCAAAAGTAAAAAGCAAGGCTTCATTTCAGAGCATTTATTTATCTGGGTCTTATTACCGGCTTATTTTTTATCGGTGTTTTTTCATCCACTCAACGGCTTCGCCTTTGTGGGTATGTGGCTTATTTTTCTATCTATGCCCGGCTGTGACAGGAAGGATTATGGGGGCTATTTGGTATCATTTATGGTGATTTGGATATTGCGCATGTTGTTCATTAAAACGCCATACGAGACACAGGCATCAGAGGGCTTAAACGCATTTAGCAGTTTGATCAGAGATTTCTGGAATCTCAACGCTACCAGACAGATGGGTGGGCATCTAAAATACCTATTACCTGTCTGGGTGCTGGTTCTGGGTTGGATATGGTATTGGTATATCAAATGCAAAAATGTGTGGACGCCTCTTTTAATTTCGATGCTGGCTGCAGGTATGGTGGTTTTGATCAATATCAATTTCTCTCAGGGGGGCAAACATTTTTACATGGAAAATCTATACCAGGTGCCGGCATTCTTTATTGCCTGTGGCCTGATCTTTGGACCATGGTCGCAATTATCAACTGTGAGGCAACAACAGATATTAGGTGTTTTTGCTGCTTATTTTATAGTAAGAATTTGGATAGCGGGAGGCTTTTACGAACAAAGACTCAATGTGTACAGAAAGCTCATAGATCTGCCAAGTGATCAGAGCAAGCTGGTGATTTTTGAAAAAAACCTGCCTATGGATACCTTACTTATGTCGTGGTGCGCAGGGTATGAAATCTGGCAGCTATCTACAATGGAAAAAAACGAGTCCAGGGCCATTGTTCTCGAAGAAGCAGATATGCAATTGAATTGGATTGTTGGTGACAGGAAGAAATTTCACACCCGCTTTGAAAATGCTGAAATTTCTTCACTGTCAACAAACTATTTCAAATTTGATACCATCGTCGGTTATAGGAGATGGCCTCTGGTTGCCGAATGATTTTAGGAAGCGGCAGGTTTTCTTTTGGTCTTAAACATTTCCACTACCTGCTTTTCAGTGAGGAAGCCCATTTCTACAAAGGTTGAAGAAACAAACTTTTTAATATCCTGGTAGTCTTTACTTCTTTTATCGGTGTACTTCTTGAAACATTTTTTGACATAAACCAAACTGGCCTCCTTGATATCCTGATTGAATTTTTCGTTGGAGAAAATGTTAATGTAGGCAACGATAATCTTGTTAATTTCAAAATAGTCGGTGTATTGTTCAACTTCCAGACTATTTAAGAATCGGGTAATGTATC
>CALJKQ010000312.1 GCA_937973565.1 uncultured Saprospiraceae bacterium
AGTTGTAATCTGCTTAAGGTTCCTTTGGATATAATCCATGTCAATTGTCCCCCTTCATCCGAAGGTTTTCAAAAGTAGAATCTGGACTAATCAGTCTATATTGGTGAATAAAACCCAAAAAAAAGATCTACTTACCATGCCAACCTCTAATAACCAATCCCCTCCTTCAGGAAATTAAGTTAACCTCCCCCCAGTAACCAATTGTTGTAAAAAGTGCAACGCCACCCAGCAACATCCTAAAGACAGAATAAAAATCTACCCACAATTCACTAACTTTGTCCAAAGCCCCTTCAACAGGGCTCTTTCGCAAGGAATATGATAATTCAAGGCCACAAAATGCCTGATTATCAAAACTTTCCTTGGTTGCTGTACAAATACAAAAAACGATTTAGGAGAAAAGATGAATCAAACTGTTCACAATAGGTTAATTGCTTTTATCTGGTCAATCGCAGACGACTGCTTGAGGGATGTTTATGTGAGGGGGAAATACAGGGATGTGATACTGCCCATGGTGGTGCTGAGGAGATTGGATGCCTTGCTCGAACCGACGAAGCAGGCGGTGATGGAGGAGTTGGCATTTCAGCGGGATGAGGCGGGCTTTACGGAGTGGGATGAGACGGGCTTAAGGGATGCCAGTGGCTTTGTGTTTTACAATACCAGTGAATGGACTTTGCAGCGACTGCATGATACGGCTACGAATAGTCAGCAAATTTTGCAGGCGAATTTTGAGGATTATTTGAATGGCTTTAGTGCCAATGTGAAAGAAATCATTGATAAGTTTAAACTCAAGAGCCAAATTCGGCACATGGCAACGAAAGATGTGTTGTTGGATGTGCTGGAGAAATTTACTTCGCCTTATATCAATCTGACACCCTTTGATAAGGAGGATCCCGAAGGAAGGAAACTGCCGCCGCTATCTAATTTGGGTATGGGCTATGTTTTTGAAGAGCTGATTCGCAAATTCAATGAAGAAAACAACGAAGAAGCGGGGGAGCACTTTACGCCACGGGAGGTGATCGACCTGATGACGCACATGGTCTTTGACCCCATCAAAGACAAATTGCCGCCTGTGATGACCATCTACGACCCGGCATGTGGATCGGGGGGTATGCTGACGGAGTCGCAAAATTTTATCAAAGACGAAGAAGGGGAGATACGGGCTAAGGGCGATGTGTATTTGTATGGCAAAGAAATCAATGACGAAACCTATGCCATCTGCAAATCGGATATGATGATCAAGGGGAATAATCCCGAAAACATCCGGGTGGGCTCTACCCTATCTACCAATGAATTTTCAGGCCATACCTTTGATTTTATGTTGTCCAATCCGCCGTATGGCAAGTCTTGGGCTACGGACTTAAAATACATCAAAGATGGCAAAGACATCATAGACCCTCGTTTTGTGGTGAGTCTGAAGGATTACTGGGGTAATGCAGAGGAAGTGGACGCCACACCACGCCCATCAGATGGGCAATTGCTCTTTTTGATGGAAATGGTGACCAAAATGAAGCCCTTGAGCCAGAGTCCGATAGGATCGAGAATAGCATCGGTGCATAATGGGTCCAGCTTGTTTACCGGTGATGCAGGTGGAGGGGAAAGTAATATCCGCAGATACATCATTGAAAATGATTGGCTGGATTGTATTGTGCAACTGCCCAATAACCTGTTTTACAATACGGGCATTACCACCTATATCTGGTTTTTGAGCAACCACAAAGAAGCCCATAAAAAAGGGAAGGTAATGCTGATCGACGCATCGCAGAGATACGCCAAGCTCCGCAAAAATTTGGGGGCCAAAAATTGTGAGCTCACCGCCCAACACATCAAAGAAATTCAAGAGGCATACCTCAATTTTAAAGATGTGGCGCGTGTGGGCGATGACGGTCTGGCCGCAAAGGTTTTCAGCAATTCCGATTTTGGGTATTACAAGGTGAGCGTTGACCGACCTGCAAGACTCAAAGCTCAATTTACGGAGGAACGCATTGCAGAGCTGCGTTTTGAGAAATCCTTGAAAGACGCCATGCAATGGGCTTATGAAACCTACGGTGAACAAGTCTATTTCGATTTGGAATGGCGCGAAAAGGAAATCCTGGAATGGTGCGAAAGAAGCGGCTTGGACCTGAATGCTAAAAAAAGAAAAGAGCTTACCTCACCACAAACGTGGCAAAAACAAAAGGATTTGCTGGAAACTGCCAGCCTGCTGTTACTAAAATTAGGTCCGGAGGAGTACAGCGATTTTAATGTATTCAAAACCCGGGTGGATGAGGTGCTGAAATCAGAGAAAATCAAACTGTCGGCTAGCGAACTGAATCAGATATTGGGCGCTGTAAGCTGGTATGACGAAACCGCTGCCAAAGTTATCAAAAAAACTGAAAAAATCATTGGAGATAAATTGCAAAAGCTGCTGCATCACCTGGCTTGTACCCAGGCGCAATTGCCGGATTTTGGTTATTACCCAACGGGCAAAAAAGATGAATACGTCATTTACGAAAGTTACGCAGATTTGCGGGACAGCGAAAATGTGCCGCTGACCGAAAGTATCCACGAATACTTTTTGAAGGAAGTAAAGCCCCATGTGGATGAAGCCTGGATAGACCTGGACAAGACCAAAATAGGCTATGAGATCAGTTTTAATAAGTACTTCTATCAGCATAAACCCTTGCGAAGAATTGAAGAAGTGAGTGCTGAAATTTTGGCTCTGGATAAGGAAAGTGATGGTTTGATTGCGGAAATTTTAAACCTGGGCTAATGGATATGACCTCATCAAAAGTAACATTTCAAAAATATCAGGCATACAAGGATTCGGGGGAATATTGGATGGGCGAAATTCCTGAGCATTGGGATATCAAAAAGCTCAAACATGTTTTTCATGAAAAGAAAAAAGTAACAAACCCTGAATTAAATTGTGGATCTATCAGCTACGGAAAAGTGGTTTATAAGGATGACGAAAAAATTCCTGAGGCTACAAAAGCATCATACCAAGAAGTTTTAGCAGGTGAATTTTTGATAAATCCATTAAACTTGAATTATGACTTGGTTAGTCTAAGAATTGGTTTATCTGAAATTAATGTGGTTGTAAGTTCTGGGTATATAGTATTGAAGAACTCTATTAAAATAAATAAAACATATTTCAATTATCTCCTGCATCGTTATGATGTTGCTTATATGAAACTATTGGGTTCTGGAGTCAGGCAAACAATCAATTTTAATCATATAGCAAACAGTTTATTGGCATTTCCCCCACCCGAAGAACAAACCGCCATCGCCACCTTCCTGGACGAAAAAACTGCCAAAATAGACCTTGCCATAGCCCAAAAAGAAAAGATGATAGCCTTGCTCAAAGAGCGCAAGCAGATTATCATTCAGGATTTGGTGACGGGCAAAAAAGTATGGAATGCTGCAAAAAATGCCTGGACTGCGCCTGCCAAAGTCAAGGATAGCGGTGTGGAATGGATTGGGGAGATACCGAAGGGGTGGGAGGTTAAGAAGATAAAACATCTCATCAAAAAATCTTTTAGCGGAGGAACTCCTTCCACTGATAAAACAGAATACTGGGATGGAGGAATTCCATGGATTTCATCAGTAGATATTAAAACTGATTTTTTGTCTAAATCCTCTAGAGAGATTTCTGAAAAAGGTTTGAAACGTTCCGCATCAAGTATTGCTCCAAAAGGCTCGGTAGTGTTTGTAACGAGGTCTGGAATTTTGCAACACACTTTTGCGCTTTCAATATTAGAAAAAGATATGGCGATAAACCAAGATATAAAATGTTTAATTTTTTCAGAACTGCTGTCTCAAGCTTATTTTTTAAGACTAATTCAGGGCAACAACTCAAAAATTCTTGTTGAAACAAGACAACAGGCGGCAACGGTTGAGAGTATCAATATGGATTCGTTTTTCAATTTGATAATTCCAATTCCTTCAATTAAAGAACAGACCTCTATTGTCGCCCACATCGAAGCCCAATCCACCCAAATAGATAAAGCTATAACTTTGCAGGAGCAGCAAATTGAAAAACTGAAAGAGTTAAAATCAACGTTGATCGACAGTGCGGTGACGGGGAAGATAAAGGTTAATTTTTAATTATAAATAATTAATTATCAATGGTTAATGGATAATAGATAAGGATTGATGGTGTTTTATAAATACACAATATTGTAAAATATCGCTGATTTAAACGATATTTTGAATTATCGTCGATTTAAACGATATTTGTGTCATGATAGCAGTTATAACAGGAGACATAGTAGCATCCAGAAAGCTGGTGAGCCAGGAAAAATGGATGAAGCCGCTTAAAAAACTATTGAGTACGTGGGGGAAAAGAGACAAAGATTGGATCTTGTATAACGGTGATTATTTTCAGGTCGAGATAAACAAGCCCACAGAGGTATTAAAAAAGGCGCTGGAAATAAAGGCGCTGATTAAAAAAGTAGAACCCCTGGATGACCGAAAAAAAATAAGCACGATAGATGTACGCATGGCCATAGGCATTGGTGAAAAAACCTATACAGGAGCCGTCATCACAGAAAACAATGGCCCTGCCTACATCAACGCGGGTGAAAAATACGAATTAAAAAAAAAGGAAAATATTACCCTGAGCATTACAAGCCCCTGGCAAACGTTGGATGAAGAAATGAACTTGTATTTAAAATTAGCAGGCATTTTTATGGATAAATGGTCTGTATCATCGGCAGAATTGGTGCAAATTATCCTCAAAAACCCAACGATTACACAAGAAGAAATTGGAAACCTATTGGGCATTAAACAGAATTCAGTAAGTGGCAGATGGAATCGGGCGCACATCAATGAAATCCTGGAGGTTGAAAATATGTTCAGAAAAAAGCTAGAAAAGTTACTGCCGTGATTGTACTTATCAAACTAATGCTGGCCCATTTTATCGGCGATTTTCTTATTCAGCCTCCATCATGGGTGAAAGAAAAAGAACAGCAAAAGGCGAAATCACCAAAACTGTATCTGCACGTACTGATTCATGGCGCATTGATGCTGACCTTCTTGTGGAGTTTTGAATACTGGCTTTTAATCATCTCCTCAATGGTATCCCATGCCGTCATAGATACCCTAAAGTTATACGCTCAAAAGGAAAGTAATAAATCTACCTGGTTTTTGATCGATCAGGGCTTGCATGTAAGCAGCATTATAGGGTTGTGGATGCTTTTTTTAAAACCGGAATTGAACCTTACGGCTTTGCTTGAGAATACCGGTATGTGGATTTATTTAACAGCCTTGTTTTTTATTACCATAGTTTCTGGAATCGCAATGCGCGAGCTTATGTCATCTTGGTCTAAAGCATTGGCAGAAAGCAATGATGAGTCTTTGATAAACGCCGGAAGATATATAGGTATATTAGAACGCTTATTTGTCTTCACCTTTGTTGTCACCAACAATTGGGAAGGCATCGGCTTTTTATTAGCTGCCAAGTCGGTATTTCGATTTGGAGATCTGAAGGAGTCAAAAGACAGAAAATTAAC
>CALJKQ010000313.1 GCA_937973565.1 uncultured Saprospiraceae bacterium
CCTGGGGCTGGAGAAGGTCCCAAGGGTTGGGCTGTTCGCCCATTAAAGTGGCACGTGAGCTGGGTTCAGAACGTCGCAAGACAGTTCGGTCTCTATCTATTGTGGGCGTTGGAATATTGAGGAGTCCTGACACTAGTACGAGAGGACCGTGTTGGACGAACCGCTAGTGTACCTGTTGTGGCGCCAGCTGCAGTGCAGGGTAGCTATGTTCGGACTGGATAAGCACTGAAAGCATCTAAGTGCGAAGCCATCTCCAAGATGAGTATTCCTTGAAGGGTCGTAGAAGATGACTACGTTGATAGGCTACAGGTGGAAGTGCAGTAATGTATGGAGCTGAGTAGTACTAATTACCCGAAAGCTTCCTTTTATTATTTACCATGTTGCAAAAGTATGGTAACGAAGAAAATCTCAAGTTTGAAAACTTCCCAATGTCAATGTCTTTATAAGCTCGCTTATAAAGACATTGCAAGGGCGAATAGCTATTCGCCCCATTAATCAATGAAATAAAAGACGCGATATAATGCGTCTCTCTAAAAGAAATAGGTGAACAAAGTTCACAAAAGATTTAGGTGGCTATAGCGAGGGTGATCCACCTCTTCCCATTCCGAACAGAGTAGTTAAGCCCCTCAGCGCCGATGGTACTGCAGTAAAATGTGGGAGAGTAGGTCACTGCCTTTTTTTAAAAGTCTTCAGGAGCAATCTTGAGGACTTTTTTATTTTAAGCCAGTAGCAGTGATTTTTCATAAAAAAAATCACTGCGGTTAGTTAAGCCCCGAAGTGTGACCGACGCGTTCCCTACATTTTTCTTTCAGAAAAATATAGGGATCAAAAGCCCGGTGGGTGAAGCCCGTTAAAAAATGATCCAGTGGATCATTTTAGGGCTGAACTGCTGGCTTCCGCCAGCAGCATCGACAAAATCCATTTTGAAACTTCAAGAAATCCCTTTTAGAGGGAAAAAGAGTCACTGCCTTTCTTTACTTCAACTTCTATAATAGAATACACTTGGCCGCGCGATTAGCGCGCAGTGCTCAGTGAGAAAGGAAATCTTAGATTTCCGAAATCGAACGACGCTGAGCTTACCGAAGTACTATGCTAAAACGACCTGCCGGTTATTTTTCCCGCCATGGCGTGACCGTGCAGTCACAAGGTGGACTTTTTTAGCTGTGAATCATTAAGGATTCGACGCGATATCTATAAAGCAATATGAAAAGATCATTGTTATTTCTTATTTGTAACACGGATCTGAATTTTTCATTGAAAATCAACAACGAGTTTTGTCTTTATGGGGAACAGCCCTGTTTATATCACTTCGTTTTCATTAGGGATTCAAAATAGTTTATTATGAATATATTCAAGACCGATTTTTCAGTCATGATTTGGGTGCTGGATTTAAAAGTGTTGACCATCTCACCAATTACTTTCTGATCTGCAGGAGAGTTATTCAATTTTTTAAAAGCATTGAGAAAGGTCATTTCATTTTCTCCGAGCAGGTGATGAGATTGAAGATAGCGTCGGGTATTGATCAACTCTGAAGAAAGAAGATCTGTTTCTTCCAAAATATAGAATAGGATTATTTGATATAACCTGGTTACACCCTGGGCCCTGGTTTCAATACTGTAGCGGGGTCCTTGTGTTATCTCCCTCCAAATCTGACGCGCGGTATTATAATCTTGTTTAAGGAAATAGTACCAACCACACTGGCATAATGTAAAAAGTAGAAAATCTAACCTGTATTTACCGGCATATTTGATTCTGGCTTCCTCGAAAAGTCTGATAACCTGTTCCGCTTTGTCCAAATTTCCATTGGCCAGATATAATAAAATTCCACAGTAACAATAATTGTGCGTCTTTCTGATTTCCTGTTGAAGCGATTGAATAGGATAGTTTAAGGTCTTTTGCAGATATTCTTCCATTTCCTGCCACTTATTGTATTTGAAACAGGCGATCATAAAATTGAAATATACGGCCATGGCATCGGTGGATAGATTCGGCATTTTTTCATCCATCCTCCGTCGATTGTTTACAAGCAATGAATTGTAATAATAGCATCGGGCTGCATCTCCCATGCCATTATAGTAAAGTTCAAAACACGATAGATATCGGTTGAGCAACAAAAGGCCATCTTCGGGGATATGTGATTTATATGCTTCCAAAGCAACTATCAGTTCTTCTATTTCAGCAACGGCTTCTTTGGTATGGTTTTCTGCAGGTAATTGAAAAAACAGATTGATTCTGTGCCACCCATCCAATGCTAAATCAAATAATTTCACACATTCCAACACCCTTGTCTTTTCCAATTGAATTTGATTGCGGTAATCCGGATCAAAATTGCCAATTCTGCAATTGCCAAATAGGTATAATTGGATGTCCAGAATTTCCAGTAGAATGTGGTAAAGTTCATACTGCCATGCCTTTACTTTTGTTCGCATAATCAGTTGTTCACAATCTTTATCAAGCCCTTTTTGTGCCAACAACTGGATTTTATATAAGTCTCTTCGGATGTCCCACTCTTCAATATTCTCTTCATTGTAATTGCGCAAAGAGGCCAGTATAGAATCGAAAAGCAAAGACTTATAAACTGAAAGATTTTTGATGAATGCTTCTTTGCGGTACCTGGTTTTGAGTTGATGCTCATCATAAGTATCCATGGCATCTATGGCCTCAAACAAACGGAGGTAATTGTTCTTTTTAGCAGGCGTCATCATGCCGGCGGATAGGGTGAAATACCTTTTTTCGGTAGGTTTAAGGGATTTGATAAGCGCGAATAGATCCATGCTAAGTGTAAGATAATGAAGTACTTAAAATAATATTACACGGTTTGAAATTTAAAATCTACAATTTTTTAGTTTTTTTCTTCTAACTCAATTCATATTGTTTTGCTCTTCTATTAAATGTAAAAGCAATGCAAATACAAAAGTATTCAATCCGTGGGTGTGTTGTATATCCACATTCATCGTCTTTAATATTCTTTTTCATTTTTTGGTGCCATTGGCTCCTGGCACAAAATGTAGGAATAGGTACCTCATCGCCTACAGCCACCCTTCACGTCAATGGTACCTTTAGACTGAGCAATGGTTCCGAGGGCACAGGCAAAGTACTTACCAGCGATGCGACAGGAAAGGCCAATAGGGTTACCCTTCCTTCGTCTGTGCCGGGTGGAGAGGAAAATGTGAGCGGCTACGGTGACTGGTTGGGATGTGAGGCAGAAAATCTGACTGCTTACCAACCCATTGTAGGCAATCAGCAGCAAAGTTTCTTTGGCTATCAAACGGCTATGAACGAACAATTTGCCTTTGTTTCAGCTCCCACTTACGACACCATGGGAATTGAAAATGCGGGTATTGTGGTGGTTTATGAATTAATGGGAAACAGTTGGGTAGAAAAACAACGCTTGATGGATCCCTACCCCGAGAGTGGAAACAACTTTGGCAACGCTTTAGCGTGTGATAATTTTACTTTGGTGGTAGGCTCACCCTACGACAAAGTGGAAGACAAGAACTTTGCAGGTTCTATTTGTATATTTACTTACAATGGCTCGTCATGGGAGTTTGTCGAGAGGGATTCGATGAACATACCTGCAACCGGCGCCATTTTTGGAAATTCGATAGACGTAAAAGGTGACTATTTGGTAGTAGGTGCACCCAATTATGGAACGGTTGGCAGAGCTTTTGTTTATTTCAAAAATGGCACCGACTGGCAGTATTTAATGGACATAGTCAATCCTGCCGGAAGTGAAGGCGACAATTTTGGAGGGGCTGTGGCGATTTCTGATAATGCCGTTGCCATTGGTGCAAGCGGTTTTAGCCAGGATAGCTTACATTGTGGCTCCGTATTCACCTATATCAAAATATCCGGTTCCTTCTTTTTTGGTCAACAACTTTTTCCGGATCATTATCATTTCATACGACAAAACAATGCCAATTTTGGGAAGTATGTCGACCTCGATGGCGATAATCTCATAGTAGGGGTACCAAGATTTAAGCGTTACCAAAGAGTAATTGGAGCTGTCGCTTACTACACTTTTAATGGCTCGGCATTTGTCTTTAATTCTGCTATTTACAATGACACAGATGCTGATCCGGGAGGCTTTGAATTTACCAGTTTATCCGGTCCCTATTGTTTTGTGGCAGCCCCCAATAACAGGGTACCGGGCAGAGGTGAACAAGGTAAAACTTACCTCTATAAAATGAGTGCCTACGGAGGTACTAAAATTGCAGAAATTATTGATCCAACCGGAGAATTTCGGACCGGCAACGGCATGATCGCTCTCAATCATGTCACAAAACGGTTTGTCATGGGTAATTCTACCATCTACACGTTGCGAGGTAAGGTTGTATTCGGGAGAATCAAAATATAAAAACGGTATTGCTGTTCAATAAATTTTTGAAATGGACTGCGGAATTCAAGTTAAAACAACAATTATCTAAAGTGGTTGGGGAGTACTGTCCGGCAAGGCGGGTACTCCTCCTTTTTATTATTTAATTTGGTTGATTATATAGTTTGTAATGTATTGAAATTCAATATAGTATTAAACATTTTGTGTGTTTGAAATTTAATTTTCAGCATTATTGTGATTTGCCATTTCCCTCATTTAAAGATTTATTTGCCTTAAATTTTGAATTTCGCAAGTTGGTTGAATAGAAAGCAGGATGTTGAGCTAAAAGAACCACAAGCTTGATCGGTTTCGACTTTTTATACCATCAAAGGAAGTTCGGTATAAATTGTCGGAAATAGTAAACCAGGTTACAGGATTTGCATATATCTATTGTTTATAGATATTATGGGAACTCAGGGTGGCTTACAGGGTATC
>CALJKQ010000314.1 GCA_937973565.1 uncultured Saprospiraceae bacterium
GAGTTCAGACGTGTGCTCTTCCGATCTTGGTGGAAAATTCTCGGCATCCTTATCCTGATCTATGTAATCATAGGGGGTCTATGCATTCCCCTGAATCCCGGTGTAACAGAAATTAACCCCAGTCAGCTGAATCCGGGAATCAATAGAGAAGTAACCATCAAAGGGTATAATACCCACTTTTACAGCGGAAAGCCAACCAGAATTTGGATGAAAGACAAAAGTGGAAAATTTCTGGAGGCAACTTCTGTGATTGTAAGGGATGAAAATAATATAGTTTGCCAATGGGACATTTCGCCCTCAATGGTAGGCAAGGAATACACACTGATAGGTCATAATTCGCTGGATGGTAGTTTTTTAGTGCCCGACGCATTTGTGGTGCTAAAACGATCATCCGAATTGGATACTATGGATATAACGGCTTCATTTGTTGCTGTTAATACGGCTGAATTAACAAAACCGGGAGGAATCAGATTTCCATACAGGAGTATATTGAACGAAACCATCCGCAACACATTTTTCCATGTGGCTTTATGGATGGCTATGTTTGTTTTGTATTTACTGGGCCTCTACCATGCCATCATGTACCTCAGGACAGGTAAAAAAGAACACGACTGGTGGAGTATGGCCTACAACAAATCCGGCATCCTGTATGGCATTCTGGGACTCATTACTGGTTCATTATGGGCCCGTTTTACCTGGGGTGGCTGGTGGACCAACGACGTGAAACTCAATATGGCCGCTTTATCCATGTTTATCTATTTCGGGTACTTATTGTTGCGAAATTCCTTCCAGGATGAAGAAGCCAGAGCCAGGATATCCGCGGCATTCAGCATCTTTGCCTTTGTAGCACTGATACCATTGGTCTTCGTTATTCCCAGATTGACAGACAGCCTTCACCCCGGTAATGGAGGCAATCCTGCGTTGGGTGGAGAAGACCTGGATCATACACTCCGTCTGTTTTTTTATCCTTCCATCATTGGCCTGACCTTAATAGGCATTTGGATGGCGCAACTAAAAGTGAGGGTACAAAAATTGGCATCGCGATCCGGTATATTTATGTAAACTCCGGCAATAGGCTATACAAAAGTCATTTTTCTCATACCTTTTTTTTATGCTGATTTTAAGCCAATAGCCATAGATTTGCCAAGTGAATGGAAAAATTACAATTTGGCAAAATGGCCAATTAAGGAAAACGCAATGGACAATTTTTTGCACTCCGGAATAAATTGATCCGCGATTTAGAAAGTCTGTTGTAATAAATTTTGATTTGTGGTAAAATTGAACGACTTTTGAGGTGAAAATGCCACAAAAATCCTTTATGCCAGGCCATTTATTTAAGCGCATAATGTGGAGTAGTTTAGGGCTACTAATGTTTCCATTCACAGCATCTGCTCAGGTGACGGATGTCGATTTCTTAAGAAGTACCGGTAAAATTTATTCCGTTGTTGCGGGAGTAATCATTGTCCTGCTGGGCATTGGTATTTATTTGTGGCGCATTGATAACAAGCTAACCAAATTAGAAAAACAAATAAAAGATGAGCACGAAACAGATTAACTTTTATGAAAGCGTGCAACGCAACTTTGATAAAGCTGCAGCCATTTCCAGGCACCCAAAAGGATTACTGGATCAGATCAAGGTTTGTAATGCAGTTTATCAAATGAATTTCCCGGTTAAAATCGGTAAAGATTTTCAGGTTATTGAAGCTTACAGGGTTCAACATAGCCACCACCGCTTGCCTACTAAGGGAGGTATTCGTTTTTCACATCTTGTAAATCAGGAAGAAGTTATGGCTTTGGCAGCACTCATGACTTACAAATGTGCCATTGTTGACGTACCTTTCGGGGGTGCGAAAGGAGGGGTAAAAATCTCTCCAAGACAATATACACCTGAAGAATTGGAGCGAATTACAAGGCGCTACACGGTAGAATTAATCAGGAAAAATTTCATTGGCCCAAGCCTTGATGTACCTGCACCGGATTATGGTACGGGTGAAAGAGAAATGGCATGGATCCTCGATACATACCAGACCTTTAAAGGTGGAGAAATTGATGCAGCAGGTTGCGTTACCGGAAAGCCGGTAAACCAGAGTGGTATCCACGGTAGAACAGAGGCAACCGGAAGGGGCGTATTCTATGGCTTAAGAGAGCTTTGCAATGACCCAAAAATGATGGCCAAGGTTAAACTAGACTTGGGCATAGCCGGCAAAACCATGGTGATTCAGGGCCTCGGCAATGTGGGTTCCTATGCAGGTATGATTTGCCAGAAAGAGGGAGGCGTTAGAGTAATTGGCGTTTCTGAACAAGAAGGTACCATTATATCAGATAAGGATATCAACATTGAAAAACTGGTTGAATACCGCAAACAAAAAGGGAGCATCCTTGGCTTCCCCGGTACCAAAAGGCTGGAGCACAGAGAGGATTGGGTAAAGATTGAATGTGACATTTTATTGCCTGCTGCCCTTGAATCACAGATCAACAAAGAAAACGCCAAATTCGTAAAAGCAAGAATCATCGGAGAAGCAGCCAATGGTCCGGTGACTGCCGATGCAGAAGCCATCTTGTTGAAAAAAGGTGTACTCATTATGCCCGATATGTATCTCAATGCAGGAGGTGTTACGGTATCTTATTTCGAATGGTTAAAAAACCTGTCTCACAGAAGGTTTGGCAGACTGGAAAAAAGATTTGACCAAAATACCTATAGCAATCTTTTGACTACCATGGAAAAAATGACAGGTAAATCCATTGGTCAAAGAGAAAGAACTTTCCTCACAAGGGGAGCTGATGAAGTGGATTTGGTGCGTTCAGGATTGGAAGAAACCATGATCAATTCTTACGATCAAATTATGGACTATTTCAATAGATTTAAGAAGATCGAAGATTTGCGTACTGCGGCATTTACATGTGCCCTTGATAAAGTGGCAAATGACTACCTTACATTGGGTGTATTCCCATAACAGGTAATCATCCTAAAAACAAGAAAGCGATTCCATAAGGGGTCGCTTTTTTTTTGGATTAACGGAAGGAAAATAATTTGGTATTACCTTTTAGGTGTCGCGTTTAAACCCAGCGATACAGAGAAATATTAGTTGAGGCACACCTCATTAATTTCTGGAACGTTGACATCAAAGTGGGACGCATCAAAAATGCATTCTCCATTTTTTATAACCAACACCTGTGGAGATTCATGATGAACATCAAAAGTTTGGGCTACCAGATTGGATATCGTTCTGTAGGCTCTTAAGTCAAGATAGTAACTGGGAACATCAAATGACCATTGGCTTTCCAGCCTCATTTTCACCATAAGGCTGATGTTGCAGCTTGTGCTGTGTTTGAATACCAGTACCGGACTCTGAAATGATTTACCTTTAATCTCTTCCACCTGTTCGGGTGAAACAAGCTCAATCCACTTCATAAAAAGAGTGGATTTATTTTGCCAGAGAGAAAAGTGAAACCGGCGCTTTTAACTCGTAAGGACAACCATAGCCACCCCTGTTACAAGATGACATTCCTGCTAAAATAGCAACGAACAAAAGGGCAACAGCAACGGTCTTAACGGACTTTTTCATTATAATTTTAATTTAATTCTACTAAATAAGGGACATCCCTATAACGAAGAACCCTGCAAAATTAGTGCTAAATTTTAATTTTTGCTGAAAATCATTTAAAAACGACCATCTTTTGATAAAATTAACGAATTATTTGCAAAAACAGAGGGTTAAGCCACTATTCTTTTGTCATATCCTTTATCAGGCTACTATATTTTTTAGCCAAATACTTCCGGCTATAAGTATCATAACCCGAACTGCTTATGTTCAATTCACCTTTTTTAAATTGCTCATAACAAGTCAGGATGAAACTTTTAACGCCCTCAGTGTCGTCATATGTAAACAACTTACCGGCAGCTGTATCTGCCAGTAAACGGGCAGTATCACTATCCGGTCTGCCAAAAGCAAGGATGGGTCTTCTGGCTCCCAGGTATTCGTACATTTTACCCGGCATTACACCTTTTTGTTGGGGTATGTCGTTGATTGGTAATAAAAGCAACTGTGCTTTTTTCATTCTTTCAATTACAGCTTTGTGCTCTTGCTGTCCTACGATGGCAAAATTGGTTCCCAATCCTGCTTCTTGCATTGATGCTATAATGGCTCCATCTACAATGCCAATCAGTTCTATTTGAAGGTTTTGTTTAAATGCTGTATCTGATTGGACCATTTGACCGAGTAAATTCCACAATATTTTGGGATTTCTGTCTTTGTTCATGGATCCGATATGTACGATTGAAAAACAAGAATCCGGCGATGGTTGCACGCCTGAAAAGTCCTGCTCATCATAGCCATTGTTGATCACTACTATCTTTCTTTGGGCAATTTGCTCAAGATCATCGGCACAAGATGGGCTAATGGTAACAATCGCATCAGCGGATTTTAATACTTTGGCCTCCTGACTGCGATGTATAGCATCTGCCCATGGAGTGAGTTTAAGATCCTTATAAAAGTCGATCATAGTCCAGGGATCTCTGAAATCGGCGATCCATTTGAGTTTGGGAAACCTGGTTTTAAGGCCCAGGGCAATCAAATGCATACTATGCGGGGGACCGGTAGAGATGATTACATCCTGAGGATGCTGCATGAGATAGGTTTCCAAATAACCAACAGAGGGGCGGATCCAAAATCGCCTGGCATCAGGAATGAAAAAATTGCCCCTGAGAAATACGGCCAGGTTTTGTTTCCATCCCGGTTTTTTACCGGCAGTAATCAAGGCATTGTAACTGTTTGACCTGTTGCCGGTAAATTTTCTAAAAAGTTGATAAGGCTCCCATATGGGTCTTTTTATAACCTTGATTCGGGGGTCAACCTCTTCTGTCAAAGACGGATCGTAACCCGGGAATTCGCCGTTTTCCGGGGTATATACAGTCAAATCTATTCCCTGGTCAGGTAGATACTTTGACATTTTCAACCACCTTTGAACGCCGCCTCCACCGGAAGGTGGCCAATAATAGCTGATCAATAAAACTTTTGTCATGTTGCTTATTGACAACAAAGATAAACCAGTAATGCCAGAACAGTATCGGATACATATATAAAAAAAGCCTATATTTGTCACAAACTATGCCAATGAAGTTTTCTGTAAAAAAATTGGTGCCTTATATAGGCGCTGTGGCCTTAATGCTTTTGGTGAATGTCGTTTATTTTATGCCCCAATTCCAGGGTAAGGTTCCGGAAATGGGCGACATCAGACAATATCGCGGCATGTCGAAGGAAGCTATAGACTATCTCGAGAAAACAGGAGAAGAAACACTCTGGACAAATTCAATGTTTGGAGGGATGCCTACCTACCAAATTTCGGCTTCTAATCCATCCAATTTATTGAAACATGTGCAAAACGCTCTTTTTTTAGGCTTGGATAGGCCTGCAGGCTATTTCTTTTTTGGCATGTTATCCATGTTTGTTTTATTGCTGACATTTGGCACCAATCTATGGGTTGCCGCCCTGTCTGCCATCCTTTTTGGACTGTGTACCAATCATTTTATCTTATTTGAAGCTGGACATTCGTCAAAGATCCTGACTGTTTTTACATCACCGCTTATGTTAGCGGGCATGGTATTGCTGCATAAAAAATCTTACATGGGTGGAGCTGCGTTATTCACCTTGGGTGCAGGCCTGAACTTGTATGCAAACCACCCTCAGATGAGCTATTATCTGGCAATGGCCCTCGTATTTTATGTAGCCATAGAAATGATCAATGCGGCGAGAAAAGGAGAATGGGCTCATATTGGTAAGGTAATGGGAATTTACCTGATTGGTTCGGCATTGGCTCTCGGAGCTTCCTGGTCCAAAATCAGTGCAACCATTGATTATACCAAAGACACCATGAGGGGAACACCTATCCTGTCTACCAAAGGGGATGGGGGAGAAGCTAAAAAAGGGGATGGGCTGGAGTACGATTATGCCATGGCATGGAGCAATAACGGCGTTGATATATTATCTTCTTTCATACCTTATGCTGCCGGAGGTAGTTCCGGGCAATGGGTTGAGAAAAATTCCAGGCTGGCTAAAAAACTGCAACAAAACACCGCATTCCAGGCACCTACATACTGGGGAGGGTTACCCTTTACCTCAGGTCCTGCTTATTTGGGCATCCTGGCCACATTCCTGGCTTTCATTGGATTTTTCACTACACGGCATTGGATAAAATGGTGGCTGTTGGGTGCTGTCATCCTAACCTTCATCCTTTCTATGGGTAAAAATTTTGCGGTAATAAACGACTTATTTTTCAATTACCTGCCGTATTTCAACAGGTTCAGAACACCCAATTCGGTCTTGTCGGTTACCACTATTTTTATCCCTGTCATGGCAGGACTGGGTTTGCAAGGATTAATAAATTTGGAAGCTGATGAAAGGAAAAAGTATTTAAAGCCTTTGTACATTTCTACAGGTGTAGTGGCAGGACTCTGTGCATTGCTGGCAATCATGGGTACCTCGTTGTTTTCTTTCAGTCACGCTACGGCAGATGCCAACTACAATCAAATCATTGATGCATTGATTGAACAAAGGCAGGATATGTTTTCATCCTCCGCCTGGAAATCATGTTTCATAGTATTGGGAGCAGCAGCCATTTTATGGTTGTATATCCGTAATACCATCTCCACTCAAATTGCCATAGGTTTGCTGTGTGTAATGGCCTTCATCGATTTATTTCCCATTGATAAAACCTATTACTCTAACAGGAATTTTGTTTCTGCCAGGGTTTACAACCGTGGAATAGAGCCTCGACAGGCAGATCTTGAAATTTTAAAGGACAAAGATTTGAGTTACCGGGTGTACGATGCTTCTATCAACACTTTTAATGAAGCTTCAGCTTCTTATTTTCATAAGACCATAGGAGGATACAGCGCGGTCAAATTGCAGCGTTTCCAGGATTTGATAGATAAACAAATAGGCAAGGGCAACCAAAGGGTATTGGATATGTTGAATACGAGATATTTCATAGTACCCGGCAATGGTGGGCAAGGAGAACCCCTGGTACAAAGAAACCCCAATGCATTTGGAAATGCATGGTTTGTAGACAGTCTTGTAATGGTGGACACTCCGGATCAGGAAATCGCTTCATTGGATAGCATCAATAGGACCACCGCCATTGTAAATAAAGAATTTTCAACTTATGTACAGGGCTTAAACCCCGACGGACAGGGTCAAATTGTATTGACTGCCTACCAGCCCAATAAACTTACTTACCAGGCGAATGTAGCTTCTGATCAACTGGCAGTTTTCTCCGAAATCTGGTACGGTCCCAATAAAGGATGGCACGTGACAATTGACGGCAAAGAAGCAGACCACATCCGGGTAAACTACATTTTGAGAGCCATGAAAGTGCCTGCGGGAAACCACATCATTGAGTTTTCCTTTAAGCCGGAGAAATATTATAAAGGAGAGAAGATCAGTTTGGCAAGTTCATCAATTATCCTGCTATTGATCATTGGTGCAATGGCATTGGGTGTAAAAAATGCGATAAGAGATTAATGATCTGAAAAGTGCACAGCACCGAGCAGCTGCTGCTTAAAATGATTCATACTCAGGTTTTGTGCATAATATTTTTTGGCTTGTTCACTTACGCTTGCGTAAAATTGAGCGTCGTTTATGAGCTGACTGATTTTATGTTTCTCGTGTAAAAAGCAACCCACGCCTTCTCTTATCTTTTCTAGTGTAGTCCTGCGCTGATTGCCAATGAAAGGTATGCCAAGGCTAAGATAGTCGGCCTCTTTATTGGCTTCCTGGTTAGCATAACTTTCATTTGTAGATTGGATAAGACTGATACCAATGAATCTGAATTCTTTTAAAAGTTCAGACAGTTGTGAATAAAGTTTATCAATGGGCATCCTGTTTTGCCAAATGATACCGGCTTTGTTGGGTATTTTAAACTTAGGATCCCCGAATATGTATAAAGGAATGTTATATTGAGACTGGAGTTCCAGGACCGCCTCGGCTCCTTTGTCAGCACTGAAAATTCCCAGATACAGAAAGGCTGGTTTATGCCCGTCTGCCGGTGTTGTCTGGTGGCTGAATTTCTCAAAGGGGGAGGCATAAATATTGATTGTTGTATCCACCAAACCACCCAGGATTTCATATAAATATTGTGAATTGACAATTAAGTGGTCAGTATATTTTCGAATCCACTTTTTTTCCATACCTGCAATAATTCCTTTTACCATGGTGCCTGCAGGCTTGATGAAAGGATATTGTTGACTCAAATGAAAGAAGGTTAAAGCAACATTGTTGTCAAGCGTTTCATAGATTATCCTGTTAAATGATTTGGATAGATTCTTTGTTAAAGGCAATAAGCAGAGATCGTAAACGATAGCAATGTCTCCCTTTTTTTTTTGTAAGCGATAATTTTTAATGAGGTCCCATCGGAAATATGACAAGGTAGAATAATACAATAACTTTTCGAATAATGTCATCTCCTTTTTAGTGTAGGTTGAACCACATACTTCTACTTCATACCCTGCATCTTCCAGAATTTGTTTTTCCATTCTGATTCGGGGGGGGAGCGAATTCAGCGGCTGCATGGTATAGATGACCACTTTCATGAGGATTACGTTTTTATTAAAACAACGGCATAATTGGCCTGAAAATGTTTCCTGAAGCTTCTGAAAACCGGAAAAATAATAGCTTGTAATATCCGCATATATAATTTTCTGGGTTGATCGTATTCTTCCAGCCAGGTAAATGACTCTATTTTCATTTCAACACGCTTAGAAATTTCAAGAAAATTTATGGGATCAATAAAGGTGGTATGTTCAGGGTTTATACTGGGTAGCCCAAACAACAGGATGTTAAAAAACTGTCGGATATTAAAAGGATTCGGTGTTGTTATGATTATTTTACCGCCGGGATTTAAATGTCGTTCATACATCACGATAAAATTACAAATATCATCAACGTGTTCAATGACATCCAACATAGTGATCACATCAAATGTTTGCTGTGCTAAGTTGTCAATGTGAATGATATTGTACCCAAGCTTTACGGCATCTTCGATGCCTGCTTTGTTGATATCTACACCCGTTAAAGAAGATGACACGGATTTTATGTGTTTGTGTACCCATGCATCACTTGAGAAGTCATTATCCTGGCCCACGCAACCTACGTCCAAAACTTTTTTCCCAAGGCATTGTGCTTTTACATAGGGAATCTTTTTATTTACTCCTGCTTTCTTAAAGTTCATATTTAATGGATATAAAGTAGTATTGTCGTTTTCTGAAATAGCGATAAATTGATAGTAATATCTTGGTTATTGACTTGGAGCGAAAATCAAATCTCTTGTAGGGAAAATGTATTTGACAAGTAAAACCAAAGTCGGCAGAAAGTTTCAGCATCCATTGATTCAGCTCCTTCATCGAATGATTGTACCAACCACTTGGAGCGGTAGAGCTAAAATCTGTAAATGACCAAATGACAAAAACGCCATGACTTTTTCCAAACGATTTTATTAGTCTGTGTAAATCTGATTTACATGCCATTAAATCTGCTGAATTAAAAAGCGATAGTCCATTGGCTACAATGAAATCAAATTTTTCAGTTGATATTGTCGGGATACTCAGATCGATTACTTCAAAAGTCAATAGGGGATCGTTGCTTAATAAGTTATTAACTGCAATAATATTGGAAGCAAAGTCGACACCTTTTACACGACCGAAGTACTTTTTCATGATATGGCTTTTCATGCCAAAGCCACAGCCCAGATCAATCAGTGTTTTTTGATTTAAATCTTTCTCACCTGTAAAATTTAAGAAGGATTCAAATTGTTGGCCATAAAATTCTGCTTCCGAACTATAATAGGGAAGGCTGGCAAAATTGCTATATTTTTCTTCGTATATGGCTTGTACGTCCATGAATGGTCAAAATTACAAAAAAGAGGGAACTTTTTAAACCGGCTTAAGGCTTGATTTATGTATTCGATTCTAATTGGAGCAAGTCTGCGAAATCCAGTGTCTCCAGGTTGCTCTCTTTTATATACGCTAAAATTTTCAAGTATTGGTTAAGATACCCTTCATATTTTCCATCTGAAAAAAATGTATTGTGCCACAATAGGGAGAGGACGCAACCTTCTCTGTTGTTTTCAATGAATTGGATAACGACTTCAGCTGTTTGGTCTGTTGGTATTGACATATAGTTTCTAAAAGTGGCATCCATCATATGTAATGGCACAGATAAATGTCGGTGGGCTTTACCACTTTGCATGTTGAAAGGTCTAAAAATATAACCATAAGAGTTTCGAAAACCATAATGTTCGGCAAAACCCACAGAAGCGTCAATGGCGATGCCTGCATCATCCAATAATTGCCAGTGATTAGGCAATTCAAATCTTAAAAAATGATTTCTATTAAATGAACTGGATACTGGCAACTTTTCCAGCTCTTGCCGGAAAGACATTGAGGTGGAGCTTTTGTGCAATCCATGGCATCTGTCTGAATGTATATATTTTTTTACCTCTCCAATAGAATAGTCAGCGTTTTTTATTTGGTTTGCTTTGGCTTTTGTTACCAACCAAAAATAAGCATGTTTCAAACCATGTTCATCATGTATTTTATTGATAAGGTCCATGTTGGCCCAACCTGGCTTATGCATGAGGTAATTCAAGATTACTGTTCTTAGTTGGTTGAATTTCCTGGTTTTTAAATAATAAAGGCCATTTTGCATCAATTCTCCATGGATGGTATCGATGTCGTGTGAGAGAAACAATTGGGTTCTCTTTATATTGAACGATGAAACTCTGCATTGAGTAGTTACAAAATGTTGCATTATGGATAATACTACATTTTTATCTATCGTATTTTCTTTGAATTGCCAGGATTGATCATACCTGTATCTGCCAAATTGATCTCTGGCTGCGCTGTTATATTCCTGGACACAATTTATCAAATGGAATATTTTTTCAAGCCAAAATTTATCTTTTTTAAAAAAGGTAAATATTTGATGGCAGGTTTGAAAATTGCCATTTTGAAATTCCTGCCAATATTGGGCGGAATACATGTACCCTTGTTCAGTATTTGTGTCAAAGACAAGAGCATGCTCATTAGCGACGTCCAATGGGAAGAAATCTATGCCCAGAACAGGTTTAAATAAAGACAAAGTGTATATTAATGCCTCTTTACCGGGTAATGTAGGGGGCATAAAGTATGGTATGCTAGTGAAGGTCATCTACCTGCAAAAGTAAGAAAAGTTTGATTTTGGGTAGGATTAAGACCACCCAGTTTCATATTTCGTTTGTCAGAGCCAATGGCAAAGCCTATTTTTGAGACAATAAATTAGCTTTTGTACTGCAATGGGAGTAATCAAAGGACAAAGTATACGGTATTCAATATTTAATGCCACGGCCATTTTCCTGGGTGCCCTTGCCATTTTATTTGTAATTCCTTATGATAAAGAATCATATGGCATCATCAATACTCTATTTGCGGCTGCTTATTTAATGTCTCCCGTCATTGGCCTAGGCTTACCTTTGGTAATTATAAAATTTCATCCCTATTTTATTGCAACCGGCAGAGAGGATAAATATTTGATCTTTGCGCTCTCTCTTACTGCTATTATAACCTTGTCTTTAAGTATTTTGCTGTCCTTTTTTTATGCAGAATTTGTCACATTGTCGGCTTTTTTCAGAATGGACAGTGTTTTTCTTTTGCAATATAAATATACCATCATTGGACTGGCTGTTTTACTCGTTTGTAATTACGTCATCATCTCCTTTTCTGCTTTATACAAAAAGATTGCAATACCCGAATTGTTCAGCAATGTTGCGTATAAAATTTTTGTGCCATTGATGGTTTTCCTGGTATACAGTAAAATAATGGATCAATCACTCGTAGGATTGGGATTGATACTTTTTTATGCCCTTTCCACGGTTTCCATCTTGATGTATGTCAGAAATTTGAGAGCATGGAAGTGGACTTTGAATGACAAAGATTTAGCATCTGTCAACAGAGTGGAATTATTTTCTTTTCTTACGCAGTCAGGTGTCCAGACCTTGGCCAACGGACTCATACTTCGGTTGGACATTCTTTTGGTCGGACTAATTTTAGGGGCTTATCAAGCAGGAATTTATGGCATCATTTTGTTCATGACAAGTACCCTTGAAATTGCGTCAAAAGCCATCTCGCAAATTTCAGCGCCGATTATTTCTCAAAAATGGGCGGAAGGAAACTTACAGGAAATTGAAAAAATTTACGGAAAGTCAGCAGTGGTACTCACGGTTATAAGTTGCCTTTTGTTTCTTCTACTTTATTATAATTTTCCGTACATATTTCAAATTATGCCCAAGACCGAATACAACACGGATTGGAAATGGGTGATGGTTGTTTTGTCTTTTGCAAGGATCATTGATTTAGGCTTTAGTCTTAATGGCGTTATATTAACTTACTCTAAGTTGATGAAGTATAATATCGCTTTTCTCATTTTGAGTGGAGTATTGTATTTCATTTTATTGATCAATCTTTTGCCTGAAATGGGTATGCTGGGTGCAGCATATTCCTATTTGATGGTTGTTGTTTTTTTTAATTTATGTAAACACATCCTCATAAAATGGAAGTGGAACCTGGATCCAATTAATGTCAATTTATGGAAAGTTATTTTGATGGGCATAGTGGTCTTCATGATAAGCAGTTTTATACCACAAATTGGGAACCCATGGCTGGGTATCGCCATTTATTCTGTTGTAATTATCATCTGTTACCTGACCTTATTGATAGTTTTAAAACCATCTGAAGACATAGACTCAACCCTTAAAAATACAAAAGCCCGGCTTATGAAAATCATGAACCGGGCTTTGTAAATTCCTTTGGCATTTACCAATTTTTCTCTATCAAGGCCTTTGTTTTTTTAATACCCTCTATTTCCGGGTCAATTTCTCCTTCATACTCAACGCCAATGAAGCCTGTATACGTGGAAGCTTTTACCAAATCGAGCATCTTTTTATAATCAATTTTGGTGTCATTTCCTTGAGCATCAAAATCATAAGATTTGGCACTTACCCCTTTGGCAAAGGGCAGGAGTTCTTCAATGCCTTTGTATCGGTCGTATTCTTCTAAACATTTAGCTCCCCACATAGCGCCACCTTCTCTTTTCAGGCAAAAATTGCCAAAGTCGGGGAGGGTGCCGCAGTTGGGTAGATTGACTTTTTTCATCACATCTGCCAGCCAGGCACCATTGCTGGAATAACCGCCATGGTTTTCAACAATGACATTGATGCCATGTTGCGCGGCAAATTGGCTTAGGGCAGTCAATCCCTTTACTACGTGAGAAGAGACTTCTTCGGCTGTGCCTTCCCCATGTGCATTTACCCTAATGGAATGACATCCCAGATGTTTGGCAGCCAACACCCACTTTTTGTGTGCATTTACCGCCGAATCCCTTCTTATGGAATCGGCTTCTCCCAAATAGCCTTCTCCATCAATCATGATAAGCACTTGTTCAACTCCGGCTGCTTTAGCGGCTGCGTTTAAGGAATCGAGATAGGCTGTATTTTCAGCTTTGTCTTTGAAAAACTGATTTACATATTCTATTCCGGTAAATCCCAATTCCTTGGCCTTGGCGGCAAACTGAAGGTTGGTCATCTTCCCGTCAAAGAGGGTTTTGTGCAGTGACCACTCAGCCAGTGATAATTTTAACGGCGATTTTTCAGGGCCTTTTTGGGCTCCTTCATTTTTACATGCCATAAGGGTGATAAGCAGTAGAAGCACTGCAGAAAAACGGTATTTCATTTCGAAATTCTTTTTAAGATTAACTATTGGTATTTTACAATGCCCAGACACCACCTACGGTCGATCTGTCGATACAACCCTTGTAAGGACCCGGAATCGGATCGTACTTTAGTAGTTGTTTCGCCCCTTGTTCGCTGGTGCAGTAGCCGGTAACGGTAAGGTCCCTCATTTCCTTAAAAATGTGCGGATCCTGATCATTTTTTTTCCATTCTTCTGCCATCATTTTTAAAACATCGTCCTTATTCTCATCGGTAAGTTGAGCAAAGGTTTTTTTGTACTTATCAGCAGCCAGCTTATCGAACTTGCCCAGATTATCAATAAATTTTTTCTGGTCCTCCGGCTTGTAAAACTTATTTACCGCCAGCGATACATATTGATCGACGCCGGCATCAAGTGCTCCCGGTGTATCTGTTTTCGGCAGGATGCGTTCCACAACAGCAGCAATGGTTCGCATTTGATCAGCAGATAATACATTGGCCTCTGCGCCGGCTGCGGCAGCAGTAGTTTCGTTTTTACATCCGGCCAAAAAAGCAGATGCAGCTCCTGCCGTGAGTGTATATCCCGTTAGCAGGGTTAGGGTTTTTAAGGCTTCTCTTCTATCTATGGTATTGTGATTTGACATGTCTTTTGGTTTAAAGGTTTCCTTTTTTAAGTTCCTCTACGGCAAAATTGGCCGCTCTGGCTGTAAATGCCATATACGTTAGAGATGGGTTCACACAGGCAGCAGACGTCATAAATGAGCCATCGGTAGCAAATACGTTTTTAACGGCGTGGAGCTGGTTATTGCCATTTAATACAGATGTTTTGGGATCGCGACCCATTCTGGCAGTACCCATTTCGTGGATACCCAAACCGGGATTACATCCTGAATCATACGTCTTCACTTCTTTAAAACCGGCAGCTGTCAGCATTTCTTCTGCAGAAGCCATCATGTCTTTGCGCATTTCTTTTTCATTTTCCTTCCATTCCGCATCCATGATCAAAGTAGGTAAACCGTACTTGTCCAATTTTTCTTTGTTAAGAGAAATCTTATTTTCATGATAAGGAAGGCACTCACCAAAGGCCATCAATCCTATGCTCCATCTGCCGGGCTGAGCCATGGCTGCTTTGAAGGCGGTACCAAAATCGGCCTCTTTGATCATTCGCGCCCAGTTCTCAACAGATCCTCCTCCCTGATAGCCAAAGCCCCTCAGGTAATTGCGTTTTGAGGATTTATCAAGATTCTGGAAACGAGGAACGTAAATGCCATTGGGCCTTCGACCTTTGTAATACTTATCCGAAAATTCATCATCAAAACCACTGGCACCCAGACGGAAGTGGTGATCCATCACGTTGTGCCCCAACTCCCCGCTGTCGTTGCCCAAGCCATTGGGAAAACGATCGGAAGTGGATTGCATAAGGATTTGAGCACTGCCAAATGCTGAGGCACACAAGAAAAACACCTTGGCAAAAAATTCGTGGCTTTCTCCGGTCTCTGCATCTTTTATGCGTACGCTTTTGGCTTTCTGTGTGTCTTTATCATATACAATCTCTGTTACAATAGAGAAAGGTCTGATGGTCAAATTGCCACTGGCTTCGGCGGCCGGTAGGGTAGAAGCGAGGGAAGAAAAATAGGCTCCGTACGGACATCCTCTCATACAACGGTTCCTAGACTGACAGGTTCCTCTGTTTCCGATGGGTGTAGTTAAATGGGCCGTCCTCCCGATCGTCATAGCCCGGTTGAATTTCTTTTTCATCGAAGCTTTGAGTTTTTCCTCCACACAGTTGAGTTCCATAGGGGGCAAAAACTGACCGTCCGGTAACTGCGACAAACCTTCTTTTTGTCCGCTAACTCCGATGAAACGCTCAACGTAATCATACCAGGGCGCTATGTCTTTGTATCTTACTGGCCAGTCAACAGCAATTCCGTCTTTGGCATTGGCTTCAAAATCGAGGTCGCTCAAGCGGTACGACTGTCTTCCCCACAAAATGGATCTGCCTCCTACATGGTAGGCCCTGATCCAGTCGAATGGTTTGGCCTCAGTATAGGGGTTTTCAGTATCTTTTGGCCACCAATGGGCATTGGCAGGGGTCATCGTATATCCGGTCCTGCGCTGAATAGGGTAATCCACCCATTCTGCTTCTGTTAACCTGTTGCGATTGGGCAATTCCCAATCATCGAGGTTGGCGGTTGGATAATCGCCGTGTTTCACCATTCTTCCCCTCTCCAGGACCAGTGTTTTCAATCCTTTTTCAGATAATTCCTTGGCTGCCCAGCCACCACTGATACCCGAACCGATTACAATGGCGTCATACGTCACTTCGGCGTTGCCGTTGCTGTTGAAATACATAGTTTTTTAAGTTTGTTTGTTAGCTTGAAGTCGTAAAAGTATTAAAAGAATTTAATTATTTGCACAAAATAATATTTGGCAATAGTTAAAAAAACACTAATTCTTCAAAAGAAAGCAATTAAAAATCCTGAGTTACTTAAGGAAAATATGGGAATCACCAAATTTACCCCTCACTTTTCTAAACATCACAAATCTGGATACCTTCCTTCAGTGAATCAAGGGCTTCTTTGCGCGTTGGTATAAATTCCTGCGCTACAAAACCAGTAAATCCTGATTTGGCAATGGCTTGCATGATGGCTTTGTAATTGAGTTCCTGGCTTTCATTGATTTCGTGTCTGCCGGGAACCCCACCAGTATGAAAGTGGGAAATGTATTTGCTGTACTTTTCAATGGTAGCGATCACATCTCCTTCCATAATTTGCATGTGGTAGATATCGTACAATAGTTTGAAGTTCTCGCTGCCAATTTTGTCCACCAAGGCTGTCCCCCATTTGGAATTATCACACATGTAATCTTTGTGATCTACTTTGCTGTTGAGCAGTTCCATTACCAGCGTTACTTTGTATTGAGCTGCCAGCTTTACCAATTTGTCCAATCCTTTGGCGCAGTGCTCCAGTCCCATTTTATCGGTGATGGTTCCCCTGTTGCCGCTAAAACAAATGATTTGTTTGATTCCGGTATCCGCGGCCATGGGTATGAGTTTTTCATAATCTGCATACAGTTGGTCATGGTATTGCACATCGTTGAAGCCCTTGGTAATGCCCAGTTTACTGCCATTGGATATGGCACATTTTAATCCTCTTTTGATGACAGTATTCCATTCAGAAGGGTCCAGTAATTCAATGGAACTCAGGCCCAGATCTTTGGCCTTATCCGCCAGTTCTTCCAGTGGAATGTCTTTGTAGCACCACCGGCAGGCGCTGTGTTTGATTTTTCCTTTCAATGGATTTTCAGTGATGTGTTGCAGACTTTTAGACATGGCGTTGTGTGTCAACATGCCGGCAGCTGTGGTAACCAGCGAAGTTTTGATCAATTCTCTTCTGTTCAATGTATGTGACTTTTACCCAAAAGTACTGAGTTGGGAGGAAAGATAAAAATTTTTATGTTCGCAATATTTTATTTGTTTATAAGTAAAAATTTTAAGAAAAACAATTTTATTAAGCTTTAAATGCAGAAAAAAAAGAATAAAATTTTGATTTAAATCGATGTAGCTTAAACACACGGAAATATTAACCCCTTGGAACTTATGATTCTATCTGATGACAACCCACTTTCTTTTAACAATCGCTCCCGTTTCCAATTCGATGTGAATCAGGTAACTGCCATTGGGCAAGTTGGTGGCTACAAATGGCCCTGGGTGATTTATTGCCTGGACGCAGGATCCGAATAGATCGTAAATGACAATGCGGTTGACCGTAACGGGCTCTGATGCTATATAAAAACTACCATTGCTTGGATTGGGAAACAGCCTTAAAGCCTCTTGTGATCCGTCTACCGTAGCACTGGGCTCAATCAGGGTAAGTGTATGTCTGTTGGTAGCAATAAGAAAATTAAAATCAAAATAGATGTCAGCCTGATTGGGAATGGTATCCCCTTTGACCAATTCTTTTTTAGGACGAATGGAATATGTGATATATCCTTTGTTTTGACCAGTTGCAGGAAGCTCTATATTTTCGAAATAGTAGGTAGCCAAATCGCCGGTGATGGATATTTGTGCAGGATGGCTGTAATTCACCACTTCAAAACTTTTTACATCCAGCCAATTGGTGTCTATAGGGTTTTCGATCCGGATATTTTTGGCAGCCGCATTACCAAGGTTTTCAAAATTGACAGTGTAAAAGATTTTTTGAATTTCTTCATTGGATGTCACTTCATCACCCTGAGCACAAATAATGTTGTTGGGGTCAAAGGAATTGACTACCTTAACTGTTGTTGAAAATGCATTGTTCTCCATGGTTAAGTCGTCCTGTAGGGGAGTAGCAACCAAGTGAAAAGTCAACAGATCATTTATGTTTAAAGGGGGCGTATCCGTTGGCTTATTGAGGATAAAAGAGATGAGAACCTGGATACTTGAATAAGGAGAAATATTGCCGCTTTCACCACTTAAGATGCCTGTCATATCGTTTT
This sequence comes from uncultured Saprospiraceae bacterium, assembly GCA_937973565.1. Lineage (GTDB taxonomy): Bacteria > Bacteroidota > Bacteroidia > Chitinophagales > Saprospiraceae > JADKBO01. The sequence goes on from CALJKQ010000314.1 coordinate 18,214, forward strand.
GCAATCCGCCGCTATTTTTGATCTTCATTAATTCATGGTTGTATGACAACTGGAAAGTACACGCCGCGTCAAATGGCGTTGTGTTTTTTATCTCCAGTTTTAATTTATACTCCGTGCCGGGCATGGCAGCTTGTTGACTGTGCATAATGGCCTCAATATCCGCGATAGGATTTTTAATGGAAAGTGCAAAATCCTGATTGACAAATACACCATATTGATTGGGATTAAAAATGATGGGTTGACCGGCGTATTCATAATTGGGGTTGACGATGTCAGGTTTAATAGTAATAAGTTTGTCTTTACTTTCGGTGCGGTATCTGTAAATGCCACTCCCATCGGTAAACACTCGAGTTAGTTTTTGATCATCGTATATGTTTACCGGGAAAAAAGTGGTATTGGAAATGGCATGGTTGGTATTGAGGTATTGACTTGTCACCCTGCCATCATAGTAAGCCAAAATGTAATTGGATTCACAATCTTGGGTAAAGATTGATTTGGCGGAATTTTTAATAAATTGTTTTAGTTTGTTTTCCTCTTCCAAATTATCTGAGCAAACCTGAATAAATTTTTCTTTACTGTTGGGAAAATTATAAGACCAATTGAAAAAAGAGAGATTAGGATTTCCATTTTTCAAGTTTAAAAAAGATACTTCGTGATTAGCCGGCCAATCCTGAAAATGAATGGAATCAATCATGGGACACTCTGAAAAATCAAGGGTGTCAAAATAGCGATTAATAGATTGAAAATATCTTAAAAGGGGTAGTTTTGAAAAGGTAATTTTAGTAGGCACTTGGGAATGAGGTTCATAATTTTCAGTAATACGACTTAACTGAGGCAGATTGATCAGTTTTAGTTTGCGACATTCATAGTTGCTAAACTTTATGGACTTTAAACTTGAATTATTGCTAATGGTGGTTTCAATAAACCTTCTGGTATTAAAGACAAGATTTTCCAGCTTCGGATTATCATTAATTCTAATACTATTGCTTTGACCTGAAACACCATAAATGACAGCTGTTAGTTTCTTTAGTTGACTACAGTTTTGAATGTTAACATTATTCGCATTGCACCAAAGTGTCAGGTAATTTAAATTCGGTAACCCATTTATATCAACATTTTTATAGTATGAATTATCTGCAAAAAATGTGTCCAATGCCGGCAGATTATTTAGAATTAAATGATTGATTGCAAATTGGGATGTTCCACCTGCCAGCTCAATGATGATGGATTTTAATTTTGGAAACCCTTCAAATTTAAAGTCACAATGGGAATTCGGCAGTGTCGAACTACTAAAATTTCCAAGGTGCTTAAATTGTTCAAGATTGGGGAGATTGCTTAATTTGAAGTCGGTAAAAGTGCTTTCATCAAATGTAATGGTTTTGAGTGAGGGCAGATTTAACAGATGTACACCGGTTGGCTTTAAAAAAACTTCTTTGAGATGTTCATATCCATCAAATACAAATAAGGAATGATCGCCCCTGAGTTTAAAGTAGCTAATGTTGGGTATGTTTTCATACACAAAAGACTCCAATACAAAGGATCCGATTTCTATGCTATCAAGCGCTGGTGCGTTTTTAATGAAGAAATTACGTATAATGTAAAAACTTGAGTTTTTATTATGGATATTTTTTAAATTTTGGTTGTTTTCAACCCTTAAATCAAATCCATCCGTATAGTATTGATTCAATTCTATTCCTGTAAGGAGTGGGTTGTTTATTATTTCTAATGCATAACATTGTATGTATTTAAAATTTAGCCTGCCCTCTAAGCTATTGATCAGGGTTAGTTTATTTTGTATGTTTATATCAATGGTGGGGCCCTTGAGCTTCAAGGCATCTGGATTGTTATTTTCAATGCTTATGGCAGTTTTGGAATTAATTTTCAGAAAGGTTAGGGAGGGTAAATTCCTAAGCAATATAGTTGTGTCGGCATTTGCAATAATGTCCAGATTTGTAAGGGCATTGACCTGGTTGAGATCTACGCGATTGAATTTGCCTTGGGGGGGAATTAACACTTTTAAATCCGTAAGTGATTCGAAGCCGGACAGATCAGGAAAGTTGGCAGCCAGAGGAGGTTTGCCACTCATAATCTTGCTGGCGTCAAAAACAAGGTTTGTAAGCGGATTGCCTGATAAATTTATATTTTTGAAATCATTGGAAACAAATAGGGTGAGGTTATTAAATTGATTGTTGGAGAGGTCAAGCGTCGTTCCGTCAAAATAAATATTTGGGGTATTAAATGCATTATTTGATAATATGGAAGTATGATAACCGACCATGGGAATTGTGTTGGCATTGGTAAGATGATTATTACTACAATTAAAATAGCCTTCACTAATTCTTTGTGGTATATAAGTTGAAATAAGGGTATCAAGAGCATTGTTGGACACATCCAAGGAATCAATGGCTTCCAGTGTTGAACCAATATTGGTTCGGAACCACAAATAGGTCAAATGGTTATTTCCATTGATAAATATTTTTTTCAATGGACTCCTTACGAATAAAGTACACCTTCGGATTGTGGGATGATTTTGAATTTCAAACAAAGTATCCTTATTCATGGGGTAGTATAAATTCTCCATACTTGGAAAATTACGCACATCCAGATAATCTTTTATTTTGCTTGAAGTTACAGTAAGGTGTTTTAAATTTTTGAAATATGTAATTTCGGGTATTTGATTGATATTGATAAACGAAATAGTCAGGGATAGTACAGCTTCCGCTTCTTGTATGGATATTTCCTTGTCATCGTTTGAATCTGCATCACCATCAACCTTACCATCCAGATCATAATCAACAACATTAAACGACACCAGTGTTTTTTTAAATTCAGGATCTTTAAAAACGATGTTTTGTGAGAAAAGGTTAAACGTGGTAAATACACCCAAAAGACCCGTTATAAGGCAATTTTTCATGATCAAAAGGTTGATTGTTTATGCAAGGTAATTGACTTATTTTGAATCTCAAATGAATAGACAAAAATTTGTCATGTTAAAGTCAGGAAATGGCCTCCGAAAAGCCGCTGTAAACAACGTCCTGTATCTCTCCTGAAGCGCTAGCACACCAGAGCAATCCAATGGATTTGGCCCTGTTTATGAGCCCCTTAGCTATTTAAGCATGGGCGCCCCTGTCGGCAATGACTAAACTGGTCTGTTAAGAAGCCAAAACTATGGGAAATGGGTAAATGAGTAGGATGCCGAAATAAAAACCTCCGGTTAAGGATTGCCTGAGGGCGATGTCGTCTCTCTAGCAAAATCAAAAGAAAATGTATCAACTATTTATTAACTTTGAATATTGTCCGGATAATAGAGCCTAGACCAAAATGAGATTAAATTTTATTTTAATAATTTTACTAATTGCTTCACTTAGCTTTGCACAAAAGGAAGATTATCATTGGTTGGGTGGCTACAACTATGATAATTTTCCTCCAGATACACTCATAATTGAAGGCTATCATATTGACTTTAACAATAAACCTTTCAATATTGAGAATAATGTTGATGTTAAGTTTGGTATAGAAGGCAATAACACATCAATAAGTGATAAAAATGGAAACTTGCTTTTTTATACTAATGGATGTGCTGTAATGGATGCCAATTTAAACCTTATGCCTAATGGTGATAGTATAAATGCTGGCAAATGGTTTGATATATTTAGATTGCATTGTTCATTTGGGTATCCAGGTTTTGAGGATGTTTTAATACTTAACGACCCGGCTTTTGAGTATGGATATTATATTTTTCATAAACCCAATATTTATTACCCCCAAATAGATGATTCCTTGCAATTGCATTATTCTTATGTTGACATGAGGTTAAACAACGGCTTAGGTGATGTGACCGTGAAAAATCAAAGATATGTGCAAAATCAAAATTTATTATATTCATATTTCACAGCTATACAGCATCAAGATAAAAAAAGTTGGTGGATAATTCAACCCCTTGAAGAAGACTCTTTGTTTTTAACTTTTTTACTGGATGAAACCGGTATTAATAGGCATGGAAATCAAAATACACATCAATTTTTTGACAGATTTAGATCCAGTGCAGGTGGAACCGCAAAATTTAGCCCGGATGGAACCAAATATGCCATCTATAATTATTATGATCAACTTCATGTTTATGATTTTGATCGAGCAACAGGATTGTTATCCAACCATAAAAAGATAGAAATATATCCACCGAGTGAAATTGATAGAACTGAAATTAGGATAGGAAGTGTTGAATGGTCACCTAACAGTAGATTTATTTATACCGCTTCCAGATTAAAATTGCATCAAGTGGATATGTGGGAAAATGACCCACAAAATGCAATTAGTTTGATAGATACTTTCAATGGCACTCAAGATCCATTTAGTACTACTTTTGCTTTGTTAGTTCAAGCTCCTGATTGTAGAATTTATTTGACGCCTATGGGGGGCCAATACTCAATCCATGTTATCAATAAACCTGATGAAAAAGGAACTGCCTGTGATTTTGTTCAAAATGGTATTAAGTTTTTATACCCCAATGGAGGTACCCTCCCTAACTTTCCTCGGTTTAGGGTGGATGAGGAAGAAAAATGTGATCCAACCATTACTTCCATTTTCGGTGAGGATGTATTTTAC
>CALJKQ010000315.1 GCA_937973565.1 uncultured Saprospiraceae bacterium
ATCTCAACTATTTTGTTTTCGCTATCCTACTCAATAGTGTAGGTATTGTAATTCTCAAATCCATTGCCGTTTACCATGTCAATGAAGTTACGGCCAGTACCCTTGAATTGTTCAAAGATATGCCCATTGCCATTGTTTCTCTGGGTATTGCTTCCTTTCTTCCCAGATTGGGCTATAAAAAAGCTATGTTGATAGGACTCGCACTTGTGACAATGGGATGCATCATCATGCCACTGGGCAGTTCCTTTACTGCAGCAAGAATCCTTTTTTTGCTGGTAGGTACCTCTTTTGCGCTCATAAAGGTAAGTGTGTATTCAATGATTGGAATGGTGACCCAAAACGATAAGGAGCACAGCGCCCTCATGAGTTCAATTGAAGGCGTATTTATGTTTGGAATTGCGCTGGCTTATTTTCTATTTCCGGCTTTCAATATAGAAGGCGACGACAGTGCCTGGTTGAGGGTCTATTGGCTGCTGGCAATACTCACCCTGCTGGCCTTTGTTTTTTTATGGTTTACGCGTGAAAACGAACTGGCTGAAATACCGGGAACCAATTTGTTGGACGACCTGGTGCAGATGGGGCGTCTGATGTTGCGCATGCTGGTGCTTGTCTTTGTAATCTCAGCCTTTTTGTTTGTAATGATCGAACAAGGCATCATGACCTGGTTGCCTACTTTCAATAGCAAAGTACTTCATTTGCCTGAAAACATAAGCATCATGATGGCCAGCATTCTGTCCATCTCTCTGGGCATTGGTCGCTTGTTGGCAGGATATTTTTCTTCCAAACTAGGATGGCACAAAGTTTTGCTGATTTGCCTGGCCGGTGCCATGTCTGTGGTGGTTTTCATCCTGCCCAAAACGGTTACAGCAGGGGGCATGGAAATAAATCACTTTAGTGAACTGCCATGGCTCGCTTTTGCTTTTCCACTGGTGGGCTTATTTATTGCGCCTATTTATCCGCTACTCAATTCGGCAGTTTTAAGTGCACTACCCAAAAAACTGCACAGTCCTATGACCGGTTTAATTGTCATATTTTCTGCCATAGGAGGTACATTGGGTAGCAGAATGATCGGATATTTATTTAAAAATCTCGGAGCTGATCAGGCGTTTTACTATACACTCATCCCGATGGCAGCGCTGGCTGTTTGTGTTTTTGCGCTCCGGAAACTCACCCTTGCCAAGGTTGAATAAGCAATCAAATCAGTCATAATAATTAACGACCTGGTTGAATAAATCTTCCAATAAATCTTCAATGAGGTCATCCTTATCCAGATTGGGCCTTGTGTAGTTTTTGTATTCACCGGGTATGGCATCTCTGTCACCGGAAATCCGATAATCGAAGACTTCAACACTTTTGGATGCGTCAAAGGTACGATAGTCGGCATCGCATGCACTTGTATTTTTATTTACATCCGAGCGGATTTCCCAATTAAAGTCGTACCTCGTTTTTTCGATGGCAACTTGTCCGCGCAATATTTTATAAACCGGTATTTTTATGATGTTGCCTTTGTCGTCTTTGGTGGTGGTAAAGCCATCTTCAATCTTTTTCTCAAAACTTTTTGTTTCGGAAGAGATGTGTTTACTTTCTCGCAAATCTCTGAAATTAAGTTCTATGATACAGTCACAAGGCTTGCATTTACCGTCTACGTAAAACTTCTTATAGGTACTTCCCCTGTTGGGCAATTTGGAGAACTGACTTTTGATTTCCCAGGATTCTCCAATGTTGAAACCGTGATCGATATCGAACTGGTAATGGTAAATGGCCAATTCCAATGCCTGATCTATCAGAGAGGTTGCTTCCTTGTATTTTTGGTAGATATCATAGCTTGCCAGATCTGTTAAGGTTTCATAAGCCAGTCTGGCCTCTTTCTTGTCTTTTTTTGCCCTGGCATTGTCGTAGTGTTCCATGCCAGTATCGACAAGGATTTTGCATATATCATCCAAAAGGACATCTGCATTTTTTTCCAGCTTGACTTTTTTATCTAAGTTTTCAGGTTCCAGATAAGGCTTTACTTCAGTAGACAAAGTCAGGAAATCTTCATAATCATCATAAAGATTTTTCAGTGGTGTAAGCCCCAGCTTGGACCTGTCTTCAAATTTGGAAATCAACTCCAGGGACTTTTTATCAAATGCTCTGTTCAACAAAGTTTTATTTTGTCTCACATCTTTTTCAGCTTTGATCTCTTTTAGACTTTTTTTGATGGCACTGTTGTAATCTCCCTTTTGAAAGGCTTCCTTAGCTGAAGTGCACGCCCCAAAAAAACAAAATCCCACCATAATCAGAATAAATGAAGCTCTCATAACATTACTTTGTACAAAGTTATGCCGATTTCCTCTTTGTCCTAAATTTTATTTTACTTCTCGTCTTCCTTTGGGTTAACTTCAATTTGAGGGGGAATCAAATAATACAAAACCGGAGTTACCAATCGACTCAATAAAGTACTGGAGATCAGGCCACCGATCAAAACAATGGCCAACGGGCTGATCAAAGGGGAATGCTCCAGCACCAGCGGCGTCATGCCTCCAATGGCTGTTAAGGATGTAAGCAGGATAGGCAAAAACCGGGTTTCTGCACCATCCATTACGGCTTCATACAAGCCCATGCCTTTTTCCCGCAGGGCATTTGTATAATCTACCATTAGGATTGAGTTTTTGATTTCAATTCCGGCCAATGCAATGATACCCACCGTTGCTACAAAAGAAAGCGTTTCTCCTGCCAACCACAAGGCCAACAAAGCGCCTATGACGCCCATAGGGATTACACTCAATACGATCAGTGTAGATTTAAAGGTTCGGAACTCAAGGATAAGGATTGCCAGAAGGCCAAACACTGTTAAAATGATGATGGTGCCCAATCCTCCGAACGATTCTTGTCTTGATTCTACTTCTCCTGCTGCCATCAACCGGTATGATTTTGGCAGTTTTATATCTTTTTCCAATTGTGTGAGCAGGGTAGTAGTGAGCTTATCTGTATTGTAGCCCTCTGCTACAAAACTACTTACCAACGCATAACGCTCTTTGTTGTAGTGTCGTATAACCGGCGCAGATGGCTGAAAACCTATCTCCGCAATATTTTTAAGGGGCACCAGAGACCCTCCCGCAGAACTTACCTGAATGCGTTCAAAATTTTCTATTGGATTAATGGCATTTTCTTTAATGGAAAGTACAATTGGATTTTCATCACCTTCACCGGACCTTAGTTTACCTATTTCCAGTCCGGCAATCGACATTCTCACCGTGCGCGCCAATTCAGCTCCATTGATGCCATATAAACCCGCTTTGTCTTTGTCCACATTCACACCTATGTCTGTCTTCTCAAACCGCAAATCATTTTTTACATACAATGTGCCCGGTGTTTTTTTGAAAATAGCTTCTACATCGCTGGCCAAATGTTTTAACGTATCCAGATTGGATCCCAAAATCCTGATTTCAATAGGAGCACTGATGGGGGTTCCCTGCTGAAACCTTCTGACCTGTACCTCAGCGCCTGATATTTGCGACAAATCACTGCGCAATCTGGATTCCAATTTCTGAATCTCAGGTACAGAGGCGTTATCATCCAGGAATACCACCAACTGAGCTATGTTATCGGCATTTTGTTTTTGAAATTCATTGTAATAGATTCTGGGATTTCCCTTTCCTACATTGGTACTCACATTTTTGACTTCCGGTATGGATAAAATGTGTCTCTCAATCTTTGCGCTGATTTTGTTGGTATGGTTGAGAGAGGAACCGGGCTCAGTCTCCAATTCAACCAACAAAATAGGTTTTTCACTGGCAGGGAATAAGCTGAAGCCAATTACCGGAACAATCAAAAGTGATAAACCAAAAATGAGGGTTGCTCCCAAAAGGGATTTCACCGGATGGCTTATACACCACTTTAATAAATTTTGGTAAGGCGTATTGATGTATTTTTTAAAACTTCTGAAAAAGAAGTTGCCTTCGCTGTGGGAGTCCTTTTCGTGTGCTTTCAGCAATATGCTGGATAAAAAGGGTATAATCGTAAGGGAGACAAACAAAGAAGAAAGTACCGTGACCATTACCGCCATGGGCAGGGAGCGAATGAAATCGCCGGAACCTTCAGGCAAATTGGCAAGAGGCAGAAATGAAAGCAGAAGTGTGGCGGTACAGCCTATGATGGCAACTACTATATGAGATGTAGCCGATACAGCGGCTGCTTTGGCCGATATTCCTCCCCGCATATAGCGTTCGATGTTTTCTACAACCACGATCGAATCATCTACGAGCAGACCGAGTGCAATCACCATACCCACAATGCTCAATTGGTTGAGGGTGTAGCCCATCAAATCCAACATAAACAGACCAATGCTCAGTGACAAAGGAATGGATATCATCACTACAATGGATGCCCTTGTACCCAATGGAAGTAGGGTCAGGAGCACCAAAAAGATAGCAATGGCAAAATCCTTACCCAGACCGGAAAGTCTGTTTTTCACTCCAATTTCCTGGTCAAAGGCATGCTCGATTTTGATGTCACCGGGCAGATTCTTTTCATAATTGGACAATACAGTTGAAAGTTCCTTTCTAAGTGAGATTATATTCTTTTTATCTTTCATGGCCGTTATGACCCAAATAGACCTTTTGCCGTTTTGTCGGGCTATATGATCTGTATCCTCATAATCCCAATATATGTCCGCTACATCTTTAAGTTTTGTTATGCGCCCTTCTGCAGAGGTTTTCACTACCATTTCGGCAACCTCATTGATGTCACTGAATTCTGAATTGGTTTTGATGTTGAATTTTCTTTTGCCAAGGGCTACATCTCCTCCGGGAATGTTGAGGTTATTGGCTTGCAGCAGCCCTATGACCTGATTCAACCCAATGTTGTATTGACCCAGTTTTAACAGATCAAGTTCCACCTTGATGTTTTTTTCGGGGATGCCCTGGATCTCTACCCATTTCACATCTTTGATCCTCTCGATGTCTTTTTCCATTCTTTCTGCTTCATCTTTCAGTGCTGAATAGGAAGCTATTTCTGAAACCAAAGCTGTTTGTAAAATGGCTACGTCGCTGCTGGATGCCCGTTTGACATCCAATCGGATGATGCCATCCGGTAGATCGGGTCTGATTTTATTGATTTCCCGAATGACGTCATTGTTTTTAGTTTCAACATTGACATCATAGGTAAATTCAACCAACATGACCAAAAGGCCATCACTGTTGGTACTTGTAATTTTTTTAATATCTCCCAGCTGATACAATTCTTCTTCAATAGGTTCAGCCACGAGTTGCTCCATGTCAGATGGAGTAGTGCCGGGATAAACGGCTATGATCGAGAAGATGGGGGCTCCAAAGGGAGGATCTTCTGCCCGTGGCATGTTCTTAAGAGAGTTGAATCCCAGGAGCAATAGGGCAATGAAAACTACAAGTGTAAACTGGTAGTGTTTGACGAAAAATTGAACAAATTTCATGGCCTGTCTTTTAGGGTTTTATTTTTACCACATCACCATCTTCGAGATACATGGCACCGGTAGCAATGACTTCATCTTCAGGTGTTATTCCTTCAATTACTTCCACTTTATCGCCCATGAGTTTTGCCGTTGTAATCTTCCTGAGTTTTGCCTTTCCTTTTTCGTGAATAAAAACATACGAGGTGTTACCATTGGATTGGGTCAGGCACTCAATCGGAAGGGTCATGATTCTGGTACCGGACGATGGGTTAATAGTGATTTTGCCCAAAAGTCCAACTGCCAGATTCTCGGGTCTTTTGCTAAATGAAAATTCAGCATCTATAAGACTGCTGGCATTGCCGGCAATTACCGCTTTGTCTACTAACGTTACATCGTATCTTTGTTTAGGATCAGCATCCAAAACAAAGCTAGCTTTTTGACCATTTTTGAGCAGCAACCAGTCTCTGTCAATGAATCCTGCTTTTACCTTCCAGTCTCCATTACCCGTACCGATGATGGCACATACCGGCATACCGGGGCCTGCCATTTCTCCGGTATGTAAGATTTGCTTTACGATTCTTCCATTGATGGGAGACCTTACCTCACTGTATTGTCTGTTGAACAGGATGATATCTTTTGTCTTTTTGGCAAGCTCAACGGCTGTGGCAGCATTTTGAACCTGTTCCAGGGTTGCCACACTGTCTGCATGCAAACGTTTCGCTCTGCCGTAATCGCGTTCTGCTTTTTGCAGAGCCTCGTTGGCTTGAAATAATTGTGCGTCAATTTCAGACAGGTTGAGTTTCGCCAGCAGCTGACCTTTTTTAACATAGTCGCCTTCTTCGAAGTAGGTTGCAGACACTACGCCTCCTGTTTTAAAAGATGGTTTCGCCTCCTGACCGTTGGTGATTACACCAATGGCGCTAACAGCAGTATTACCTTCGGCAATTTCAGGATGAACCGTTACTACCACCGTGGTATTGAGGTCAACTGCTTTATTTGCAGGTTTCTGATCTTTGGAGGAACACTGCCAAAAAAGAAAAGTTGTAAGCAGAACAGGAATGAAGTGTTTCATTATTTTTATTTTTTTTATATCTATATTTAAGGAATAGGTAAAATGGCAAGGGCATAAACCCATTCGCTCCATTTGATCCAAGCATTGTATCGTGCAATTTGATATTGAATCTGTGTTTGGGTCAGTTGGGTCTGTGCATCCAATAGTTCCAGATAATTGGCATTGCCCTCTTTGTATCGGTTGTAACTATCCTTATACAATTGATTGGCTGCACCGATCCTGGGGAAAAAAAGTTGTGCCTGATCAATGGCAGTTCGGAGGTTGTTTTCTGTAGTTAAAGCTTGCAAAGCTATCATGTCAGTGGTATGCTGATATTGGGCTTGTTGAGCTTCCATTTTTGCTTTGGCTGCGTCTTTTCTGTAATTATGGCGTTTGCTGTCAAAAAGGTTAATGTCAAGGTTAATGCCCAAAAGTGCATAAGGTTGCCAGCCGAAATTAAAGTCCTGTGAGCCCAAACTCAATTGTGCTCCTAATCTGGGTTTGTAATAACTGTTTTCTTTGTCAAGAGATAAAGCAGTCATCGATTCAAGGGTTTGAAGTTGCTGTATTTCCTCACGACTTTGTCCGGCAGAAACATCCATGGGTGGGAGTTCCGGAAGATCATGGAGGGTATTGTATGCAAGTGTATCTCCTGATAAAAACTGGAAATATGCCTGCGCATTTTTGTAAAGACCGGTTGCCTCTTTTTGCTGAGCTTCCAAAGATGCAAGCTGAGCCTCTATTCGTCTCAAAGCAATAATGGGAGCTACATCGTTGTTTACCATGCTTTGGGTAGCTCTCTTGGCTTCGTTTACCAAAATTCCGGCATCCCGATAGATCATGCCGAGGGCTTTTGCATTGGCTACCTGAAACGATGCCACCATCACTTCTTTGGAAATTTGTCTTTTAAATGCTCTGACCTCAAGCACTTTTATTTCCTTTTCATATCCCTTGAGTTTTTGATTGATGGCAAGATCAGGGTAATATATCGCCTGACTGGCCACCAGCTTGGCATCATAAAAGTTGTTGGGAAAAAAGTTGATTTCCTGATTTTGTAACAGATTGAATTGTTGTGTTCCGGTAAGTGAATTCAACGTATTGTAAACTGGGTTGAGGAGGTCACCTACAGGAAAAGATATGTTTCTACCACCGGCTGCAAGCGTATAATTGGCATTGAATGCCAACGTAGGGCCATACATGGCTTTGGCTTCTTTATACGACCATTCTGCCGATTTCAGATCAAATTCTCTGGATTTCAGCGCCTCATTTTTATTCCATGCTTTATCAATATAGGCTTGCAGAAAGGTGATTTGAGCTACGGCAGAGCCATATGCCAAAGCCAACCAGATCAGAAACATTAACGATGTCTTCCTCATGTGTCAGATTTTATAGTTGAAGAGGGTGTACATGATATTTTCCATGGTCTTATCTATGAGTGCACAATCATGACCCTGACCACAATTGCTGTCCACTATCAGCAGCCTTTGGGTATTGGCCAGAGAAATTAAGCCGTGAACCGTGCTCCACAATTGTAGGGCCATAATCCTTTCGTCAACTTCTGTTTTCCCGCTTTCTGCCAATGCTTCCCGGCAGGTAGAGACCAAAAACTCAAAGATGGCTATGCCATGCCCCCATTCAGCTTTGCATCGCTCAATGTGGTTCATGGGACTGATGGAGTTGAACATCAAATCATACCAATCCTGATTTTCTGTGCCGAATTTGAGATACGACCGACCGATCAGAAACAACCTTTTAATGGCCGATGGTTCATGGTAAACCTGTTGCATCTGTGCTGCCATAAGTTCAAATCCTTTATCCATCATTTGGTAAAGGATTTCATCCTTGTCCTGGAAATAGAGGTAAATAGTGGCCGGGCTGTATTCGATTTCGGTAGCAATTTTTCTGATGGAAAGTTTGTCTTGTCCGTCCCTCTGGATGATTTCTTTAGCCTTGAGCAGGATCAATTCCCGAAGCTCATTTTTTTCTCTTTCTTTTCTTTCAGCTAAACCCATTTCAATAAATTAACACTGCAAAAATAATGAACAGTGTTTAGTAAATCAATAGTGTTTATTTAATTTTTATTTTTGTAATGTTTTAGTCTTTGATAATGAGTGTTATATAATTTAAAGTTGCCTGTTGGGCAGCGTTCTTCTAAAGAATTTATGCTGGAAAACTTGTTTTTAAACCAATGTTAAGTTGCCGTGTTAATGCATCATGTACTTATTACGTTGGTTGAAATATATTTTCTGGACAAGTTTGATTTTTCCGGCTTGCTTCCATCCCTCTCCCAGACTCAGGCCTGAAGGCAGAGTGGCGAAAGGTGACTTTTATGGTTTGAAGTTTACCACCATTGACGGTAAAACCTTTCATTTCGATCAACTCAAAGGAAAGAATGTTGTCATTCTCAACACGGCTTCTTCCTGTGGTTATACGGATCAATATGCTGATTGGGAAAAATTTTACCAGGATAACAAGGATAAATGGGTGGTCCTGGGATTTCCCTGCAACCAGTTTTTGGGACAGGAAAAAGGCAACAACAAAGAAATCGCCACTTTTTGTCAGCTAAATTATGGAGTAAGCTTTCCCTTGTTTGAAAAAAGCAATGTAAAAGGAAAGCAACAAAATCCCATCTATCGGTGGTTGACGGTTGACTCATTAAATGGCTGGAACAGCCAAAGCCCAACCTGGAATTTTTGTAAGTACATAGTTGATAAAGAAGGCCAATTACTGGCTTTTTTCCCATCTAAAATCAAACCCGCTGATCCAGATTTTTTGAGGTTGATACAGAACTTGAAGTAATAAGAACCCATTAATTTCTTGTTTCTTCTACAGAAATCGTTTATTTTTATATATCAATTCAGATATGGAAAGTTCAGAGCAAAACCGGGAAACTAAACGGTACAAAATCAAGGATCTGAAAGTTTACAGTTCTACGGAGTACATTTCTGAGAACCGAAAGAGATACCGCATGGTATTCGACAAACTGGAGTTGTCGTATGTATATGCTGAGCTGTCATTTTACAATAAATCATTTGACGTAGAAAATTGGGATGCTGAAATTGAATTGAGGTGTTTTGAAAAAACACCCCAGGACAATAAGCAGGTTTGTCACCTTGTCTTCACCAAAAAAATCAGCAAATACGATGCAATTGTATTTATAAGAGAAGGGTGGGGCAGCAAGAAAGAAGGAAGTTTTTGGAAAGCCGGCATCTATTATTGGGAGGCCTATATAGATGGTGAATATGTTGGAAATAAATTTTTTTACATTGAAGACAGTGGTCAAAAAAAATTATCTCCCGAAAATTATCTCAGATTAAGGTCGGTCAGGTTGTTTGAAGGACAGTATGACGATATGGAACAGGATCCGGTGACGTCACTGATTGGTTTTGATGCAGACCAGACCCGTTATGTATTTGCTGAGCTTACTTTTTCCAACCAACTGCTGATGCAAAGCTGGAATTGCGAAGTCTTTGTGCGTTATTTTAATGAAGCAGGCGACATCAAATCAACCGTATCAAAGCTGCGGCCGGTTAAAAAAGCAGAACAAACTTTTTCCCTTATTTTCGGCTTTGGTTCCAACACCAAAGGAAGCTGGCTTCCCGGAAAATACAGGGCAGAAATTGTGTTTTTGAATCACATCATTGGCGTTGTGGGTTTTTCAGCAGGGAATGATTTTGTAGAGGGAGTTCCTGTTTTACTGGTTCCTCATGGCGACGTTATAGCTCCGGCACAAAAACCGGAAGAGGACTTGCTTAGTTTTGAAGACCACATGGCAAAGCTGGATGCCATGATTGGTTTGAAAGAGATCAAAACCAGGGTGAGAGAACACGCCCAGTACCATCAATTCCTGAAGCTCAGGCAAGATCAGGGCTTTAAAGAAAACGATCCTGCAAGCCTTTATCTGGTATTTACGGGCAATCCGGGTACCGGTAAAACCACCATTGCCAAGATGATGGGGGCTTTGTATAAGAAGATGGGGCTTTTGACCAAGGGTCATGTGATTTCAGCCGATAGGTCAGATTTGGTGGGGGAGTACATCGGACAAACAGCCCCAAAGGTGAAGGAAGTCATTGAAAAGGCAAGAGGCGGTATTCTCTTTATCGATGAAGCCTACTCCTTAGCCAGATCAGCAGACGACAACAAGGATTTTGGAAGAGAAGTCATCGAAATGCTGGTAAAAGAAATGACGGGAGGAAATGGTGATCTTGCCATTATTGTTGCGGGATACCCCAAGGAAATGAAGGTATTCATCGATACCAATCCGGGTTTGAAATCCAGGTTCAAACACTTTTTTGAATTTCCTGATTATTTACCACAGGAATTGATGCGCATTGCTGAATATACGGTCAGAGAAAAAGAACTGATGCTTACCGAAGGCGCCAAAAGCAAAATCGAAGAAATCATCGTAGAAGCTTACCGCAATCGCAATCAGAGTTTTGGCAACGCACGCTTTGTCAATGATCTTATTGAAAAAGCTAAAATCAATCTGGGACTTCGGATCATGAACAGAACCAGTACCAGAAAACCTTCCAGAAATGAGCTGATGACCATTATGGAAAAAGACGTGCACAATCTTCAACTCAACTCCAACCCGGAACTACCGGATATCCCTATCGATGTTGAACTTTTGAATCTTGCCCTCAAAGAATTGGATGCACTGCTGGGTATGGAAAACATTAAAAAGCAGATTCATGAAACAGTGGAGGTGGTCAGGTATTACAGAGAGACCGGCAAGAATGTATTGTCAAGTTTTTATTTGCATACGGTCTTTGTTGGTAATCCGGGTACGGGCAAAACAACAGTGGCACGCATTCTAACAAAAATCTACAAAGCACTGGGTATTCTCGAGCGAGGTCACATTGTGGAGACTGACCGTCAGGGTTTGGTGGCAGGATTTGTAGGACAAACAGCCATAAAAACCAGGGAAAGAATTGATGAAGCAGCAGGAGGTGTTTTGTTTATTGATGAAGCTTACGCACTGAGCAACTTCAATGGATTGCAGGGGGACTATGGAAATGAAGCCATCCAGACCCTCCTTAAAAAAATGGAAGACGACAGGGGTAAATTTTACGTGTTTGCAGCCGGCTATCCGGAAAACATGGATCATTTTCTGAAGGCGAATCCGGGTCTTGCCAGCAGATTTGACAAGGTACTGAGGTTTGAAGATTATACAGAGGCCGAACTTTATGAAATTGCCATGAAAATGTTTAAAGATGAAGGATATTTGCTCCATCCAAAAGCTAAGGATCTGGCACGGCAGCATTGCAGTCTGCTGTATCAAAGGCGTGATAAATTCTTTGGCAATGCTCGTACCATTAGAAAATTTACAGGGGATGTCATCAGAAAACAAAATCTCAGAGTGGCATCCATAGCTTTGGAAGAAAGACCCAACCGAGCGGCTCAAATGATCCTGCCGGAAGATGTCACCTTTGTCAGTCATGAGCAGGATGATGTCATCTACAGGAGACGGGGCATCAGCTTTTAATTCTCTTTTTTTCGAGGGCTTCTTCCAGCATAGCTTTCACCTGGTTGGCATCTAGTGCAACACCTGACTGTTGTTTTATTTGCCCCATAAAAAATCCCAGCAAGCCTTTTTTGCCTTTAATATACTCAGTTACTTTGTCAGAATTTTGGGACAATACGTGCTCAATATAAACGGGCAAATTATCATTACCGGCATCAAAGACAAGCTTGTGTTTTTCTGCCAGGGCCCAAACATCGGCTTCAGGATTTTCAAGTATAGCCGGTAACAGCACAGAAATAACCTGAGATTTCCCCACCTTCCCGCCTGCATACATTTCCAGCAATGTGCCCAATTTTTGATCATCTATAAGATTCGCTACCTCTAATTCATTTGACTCCGCGTATGGCAGCAGCTTGTTCACCAAAAAGATGGCCAAAGTGACCGGTGGATATTTTAGGTTTTCTACTAAAACCTCAAAATAATCAAACCATTTTTTTCGTTGGCATATCCTTTCAGCATCTTCACCGGAAACGCCCCGGGATTTTAAAATTTGCACAGCCTCAATGGGTAATGTTCCCAGCGATTTTTTTATTTCATGCACCCATGCAGGTTCAATGCGCAAAGGGCACAGGTCCGGTTCCGGAAAGTATCGATAGTCGTTTTCTCCTTCCTTTTTTCGCATAGGCACGGTAATGCCTTTTTCAGTGTCGTAAAGTAAAGTCGTTCTATGGATGGTTTGCCCCTGCATGATCATTGCTTCCTGCCTTTTTGCTTCATACTGTATGGCTTCTCTGGCAAAACGGCGACTGTTTACATTTTTAATCTCACAGCGTTCGCCCAGTGTCTTGGAGCCTTGGGGCATGATGGATACATTGCAATCACAGCGGATTGAGCCCTCTTCCATATTGCCATCCGAAATGTCGAGGTATTGCACGAGCTGCTGCAGGCTCGTCAAAAAATCATAAACCTCCTGGCCGGAATTAAACTGAGGTTCTGTAACCAATTCAATAAGCGGGGTTCCTGCGCGGTTGTATTCAATCAAAGAAAGATGCTCATTCTGATCATGGTTGGACTTGCCGGCATCTTCCTCCATATGGATGTGATGTATTTGAATGGTCTTTGTTTCACCTCCTGAAAAATAAGTCCATTGTCCTCCTGTACCTACCGGTTTTTTGTCCTGGGTAATCTGGTACCCTTTGGGTAAATCAGGATAGAAATAATTTTTCCTGTCAAAGCTGGTCCATTCTGGAATCTTACAGCCAAGGGCCAGGGCCAGCTTAATTCCTTTTTCCAGGTGCTGCTTATTGGCCCTGGGTAAAGTACCGGGTAATGCCAGGGTAATGGCACTGATATTGATATTGGGCTCTAGTGTAAATCGATTCGGTTCTGAAGAAAATGCCTTTGTCTGTGTGTTTAACTGGATGTGGACCTCCAATCCGATTACGGTTTGATATACGGTAGAATGGGTCATTTATTTTTAGAATAAGAAAACACTGATAAAAAGAATCAAAACACTGCAAAATGCCATCACTAGTATATAGGATAATGCAAACAGCGTATATTTCAATATGGTTTTGATAATTCCTTGCTGATAATAAAATTTGAAAGAGAGAAAACCATAAAGAGCTACAATACCCACAACCCAAGCTAAAATCCAGTCATGATTGGTTAGCCACGAACCGAATAATTCCCCTAAAAAGATAGGGCTTAGTAAGGTAAATGAAAAGGAATGAATGTTCATAACCAGACACGCATGTTCAACAAAATAAATATCGTGTCTTATATAAACCAACTTAAGGAGTAAGGAAACAATAAATACAGATAAAATGATGCTCCAGGCCAAATTGCCAATGATAAATTTGACTCCCGCCAGTCGGTTGGTGTCGTATTTTATGTATTGGCTTATCTTCAAACGATCTTTCTTACTGTCAATGTTGTACTTTCGATAAAGAGAATCGGCATCCAGTTCGTACGCGTCTTTTACACTAACCCCATATTTTCTTATATCATCATCTTGAAAAATGCTGTTGATACCCCAGCCATCTTTTCTGGGAAAGGTATCTGACTCAGGATAAATTACATCTTCGAAGATTCCTATCCTCAAGCTGTCAATCTGGTCGCAATGGTCCTCCCCCAGGAATTGAAGAGATTTGATGTCGAATCGCTCCAACAACCGACCTTTCTCCATATAAGCCAGAATTGAGGAATTGTTGATTTCGTTTCCCAGATTGATGATCAGCAACAAAAGGGTAAAATGTAAAAACATACTTACCAAAAAGAGACGAATAGGCGTAAAGTAGGCTTTTCTATGCCCAGCTACATACAACTTGGTCAATCGGGCAGGGAAGGGTAGTGCCTTCAGTGTGCGGATCAAATTCGTGTCAAGATTGAAGATATCCTGGGTAAAATCTTTTACCAATTGCCGGAAGGTAAGTACAGCATCCTTTGATTTTTGCCCGCATCCCGGACAAAAGTCTTTTCCGGGAAGGAGATCTTCACCACAGTTCAGACAATGTTTCTTTGTTTGTATTTCCATCCTATAGCCTCGCAACAAAGATAATCCCTCTCTTGCAATTTCCATTACCTGCGATCCATGGCCACATATTGAAGTTTGGTATAATGTTTGCCATTAATAATATGTGTAAAAAAATATTTGACGAATTTTATAATAAAACATTGTAAACCAGTTAAATAAAAATTATTGAAAATTTGATTAAAATGTTAAAATCTCATTTTTTTTCAAACATTTCTTCGGTAGATGCCGAAAAAATTAAAAAAAATTATGAAAAAAATGAGCTGGTAACATTGAAGAGACAGAATCCAAAAATTGATTAAATACATTGACATGAAGAACAGTTTTTTTACAAGTTTGGGAAAAAAGGCACTGAGTACCCTTGGGGTATTGACGGTGCTGTTGTTTTCCGTAATGAACCTGTATGGACAAGATCCGTGTGCCAACGATATCAATGATCCGGTGTTCGACAATTGTGAAGACAGGGAAATTGTCCTGCCTTCCGGTGCTTGTACAACCCAATTGATACCCTCACTGGCAGCCAGCGACAACTGTACCAGCAGCGAAGACAGATTTACCACCAATCTCAACGACGATGTAGTCACAGATGGTTTGGGCTGTCTGATGGGTGATATTTCATTCTACCAGATTTACGAACCTGGTTCCGGTTGGAATACTCCTTTTACTCCACAATCTGTTTTGCTGGGTGTCTACAATGCAGAAAACAATCCATCGGTAACGGTAAACTTTTACCTGACCCATGGTTTTTCTGATCCCGACAGCTGGACGTTGATAGGGGAGGGCACTGCATTTCTGGGCACAGCCTCCAATACCTTTGTGACCATCCCTGTGAACGTGGCAACGATTTTGCCAACACAGGAATTTGCCATTGAGGTAATTGCGCCAACAGCTGCCGTTTATGGCAATATTGTGGGCTTAAACGATGGCGGTCACACATCTCCTACTTTTTTCAAATCTTCAGCGTGTGGTGTAAATGCCTTAACCGATGTAGTAACTGAACTGGGTAGCAACTACGGTATGGCATTGTCTATCATTGGTGAGTCTGACGGGGTTTTCATTACTCCTGCTCCGGGCAACCCATATGCAGTGGACTACAATTTTCCGGCAGGTGTATATAATCTTAGTTACATAGCTACAGACAATGCAGGAAATTCTTCTTCATGTTCTTTTATTCTGACCGTGAGCGAAGAAGATGATATTGTCACAAGTTTGGCTTGTAATGACCTTGTGCAGATTTCCTTGGATACTCTTTGCGAAACTACCGTAGATCCTGATGAAATCCTGGAAGGAGATCACTACGGTTGTTACGGCAACTACGAAGTGGTTATCTACAACAAGCTCAATCAGCCTATAGGCAATGTGATCAATAAAACATACATTGGACAAACCTTAAAAGTCAGCGTATTTAATCAGGCAGGCAATTCTTGCTGGGGTCTTATCAAAGTGGAAGATAAAAAACCTGCCATTTTGGATTGTTCTCCTATCTATACAACCTGTGCCGGAGATCTGGAACCTGGAAGCCCACTGCCGGACCTGATAACTGTTCAGGCTGATCTGTCGGGTGCGGTTATTCCATCCAATTCAAAATACGCCCGCGATTATTATGTCAATGTATATGGTTTGGGCGATGCCATCATCAACGATGTCAATGTAATGGTAGATATCAACCACCAAAATGTCAACAATTTGCAAGTTCTGGTTACTTCTCCATGGGGAACAACTGTAAAACTGTTTGGTGGTATTGCAGAAAATTGTGCTTTTGACAACATAAGAGTGACAATGGATGATGAAGCATCCAGCAATTATAATGACCTTGAAAATACCTGTCTTGCTTCCAATCCGGCAGTTGCTGGTTATTTCCAGCCTTTTCAGGCTTTGGGAATCTTTGATGGCCACAATGCAGAAGGTCAATGGAAGTTTACCGTTATTGACTCTACTGCCACCGATGGGGGAGAAGTCAACGAACTTTCTTTGGTTTTTGATCAAGAGGGTGGATTTATCAGCTTTCCTACTCAAAATCCGGTTACGTTTATTGAGCAAGGGCCCGGCTATTATACGGTATTTGGCATTGACCCTTGTGGACCAACCACTATGGGCTATGTAGATGATATCAGGGAATCAGATTGTTCAAGTATTTACAGCAAAGTAATAGCAAGAACCTGGTCTGCAACCGATGCTTCGGGCAACAACTCTCCTGCTTGTACTCAATTTATTTATGTTTACAGAAATGGACTGGCTTCCTTACATTTTCCACCCAACTACGATGGACACGACAAACCAACCTTGTCATGTCTTCAGTTTGGAGATGTAGTACCAACGCCGGAATATACAGGAGAACCTTACGGTGATTTTTGCGAGAATATTCAAGTCTTCCCTTATGAAGATGTTAGAATCGACATTTGTCCGAAGTCATACAAGATATTGAGAAAGTGGAAACTTTTGGAATGGTGTAACAGCCAGGTGATCGAACATACACAGATCATCAAGGTAGTAGACGAACAAGGTCCCGTTATGACTTGTCCGCAAAACATCACCATTTCTACAGATCCATTGTTCTGTTCACGAGATTACACCCCCGAAAAACCACAGGTTACTTCAGAGTGTTCCTCAAAACTAACCTATGATTTGTATTACTACATTCCGGATGCAACCGGAGTATTGCCTGTTGATGCCATTTTTGTGAAAGACAACATTGTGAACAATGGCGCTACCATAAAGGAATTGCCGGTTGGTAAAAACTATCTGCTGTGGAGAGTTTGGGACGAATGCGGTAACTATACAGAGTGTATTTTTACCGTAACCGTAAGGGACGAAGTACCACCGGTGGCAGTGTGTGATCAGTTTACCAAAGTATCCATAGGATCCAATGGTTTCGGAGAAGTAGCAGCGTTTACTTTTGATGACATCAGCAACGACAACTGTGAAATCGTAAGGTACCAGGCAAGAAAGATGACCAATAAATGTTTGGGTGGAACCACAACACAGTTCAGAGACACCATTCTTTTCTGTTGTGATGAAGTAGGTACCTCCATTATGGTTGAATTCAGGGTTACAGACAGATCAGGAAACAGCAATACCTGTATGGTTGAAGTTAAGGTGGAAGATAAGTTGCCTCCTTACATTACCAAATGTCCTGCAAATATTACCATTGAATGTCAGACAGACTATAAAAATACTACCATCACCGGTGAACCTGTAGCTATTGATAACTGTAAAGTTAATAGCGTTTCATATGCAGACAGTGGAAGTCCCAACAACTGCGGAGAGGGCACCATCAGGAGAACCTGGACAGTAAGAGATGCGCAAGGCCTAACGGGTTCTTGTGTGCAGACCATTGTTTTGGAAGACAGCGATCCATTTGACAAAAATGACATCATTTGGCCACTGGATTATGACGCTACCACTTGTCATGCCAATCTCAATCCGGAAAACCTGCCTTTGCAGTATGCATACCCAAGGGTTACCGATGATGCTTGCAGCCTTACATCCATTACTTATAAGGATCAGCATTTTACCTTTGTTGATGGAGCCTGCGAAAAAGTATTGAGAACCTGGACGGTCATCGACTGGTGTACATACGTTGAGAACACCAATATTGGAATCTATACAGATCTACAGATCATTAAATTGGGCAACAACATTGATCCTGTGTTTAGTTCATGCAGAGATACTACGGTTAATATTTTCGATGATTGTCGTGGACCGGTAACCCTGGCAGCAGGCGCAACCGATGATTGTACTCCGATAGAGCAATTGAAATACACGTATAGAATAGATTTAAAAGATGATGGCGTTACCGATGCCGGATTAAGCGGAACTACCAGAACCTTTACCCATACTTTACCAATTGGAAAGCACAGGGTTTACTGGACTGTAGAAGATCAGTGCGGTAACAGAACATCATGCAACTTTTTGCTAACCGTTAGAGATGGCAAAAAACCTACACCATACTGCTTGTCAAGTGTAACCACCGTAGTAATGCCTTCATCCGGCATGATTACCATTTGGTCAACCGATTTTGACCATGGCAGTTATGACAACTGTACACCACAGGAAAAACTGAAATTTTCCTTTACTTCTAATGTAAAGGATACCAGCAAGGTCTTTTTCTGTTCTGATATTCCTGATGGTATAGAAATGGAGGTTCCTGTTGAAATTTGGGTAACCGATGAGGCTGGTAATCAAGATTATTGTACAGTAACACTGGTACTGCAAGACAACACAGGTAATGTGTGTCCTGATAAAGTGGGTTCAAGAGTTGTTTTGGGCGGTCGAATCAAGACCGAGCAGAACAAATCATTGAACGGAGCCATGGTGACTTTGTGGGAAGGTAATGTAAAACTCAAAGAGTTTATGACTACCACAGCCGGAAACTTTGTGCTGGACAATGTATTGATAGGTAAAAACTACCAGCTTTCAGTAACGAAAAATGATGATGTTCTCAATGGATTGTCAACCCTCGACCTGGTATTGATTCAAAGGCATATCCTGGGAGCGGCCAAGTTGGATTCTCCATATAAAGTGATTGCATCGGATGTGAACAACGACGGCAAAGTGCTGGCCTCTGACCTGGTTTCACTTAGAAAACTAATCCTGGGTCTTGCACTGCAGATGCCTTCAGGTCAAAAGTCATGGAGGTTTGTAAATTCAGCACAGACATTCAGCAATGCCAACAATCCATTCCCATTTGAAGAAAAAATCAATTTGGATAATCTGGCAAGCAATATGTACAACCAGGACTTTTATGCCATCAAAATTGGTGATGTAAACAGTTCCATCGTGTTGAACATTCAGGATGAAATTGCCGAGCCGAGATCCAATGAAGTACTGAATTTGGAATACGAAGTTGTAAACACAGATGGGGGTAACAGAGTCGACTTCTTTGCCACCAAAGATCAGGAGTTGTTCGGCTTCCAAATGTCTGTGGAAGGTTTGGGAGAAGTTTCAAAAGCAGTGGGAAGCAGATTGTCTGTTGCCAATGAAAATTATGCCAATGGAGAGAGAGGGTTTGCTATGTCCTGGAATACAGACAATGCTCAATCCATCAAAGCAGGAGAGTTGCTGTTCAGCCTTTACACCAAGGGTGAAACATCATCCTTAAAATTGGCGGGCTTACTCAAGGATGAGGCATACCTCAGCACGGAGGAAGTTTCTGATATCGAGTTGACAGCCAGAAGCAGTCAGGCAAGCAACCCGGCATTTGAAGTGTACCAGAATGAACCTAACCCATTCTCACACCAAACCAAAATTGGCTTTAAATTGCCGGAAGCTGCGGATGCTACCTTGAAAATATATGACCAATCCGGAAAAATCCTGCACATGCAGAAAAACAGTTTTGCAAAAGGATTGAACCATTTCACCGTTCAAAACGCTGATCTGGGCACATCCGGAATCATGTACTATGAAGTAAGCAGCGAAAACTTCAAAGCAACGAGAAAAATGATTGGACTAAAATAAGTGAATTTTTGGATTATTCAGTTCGAAGCCGGGTCCGTAAGGATTCGGCTTTTTTTTTGTTTAAACACCTTCAAATCAAAAAAATATTTGTGTAAGTATTTCAATTGTATTTGATAATATATGTTAAAAAAATCTATTTGTTTTATTTTGAACAGGACTGCTATATTTGCCGGTACGCAAGTTGTATCGATATTATGGTAAAAGACTTCAGTGCATTAATCGTTTCTGTCATTGCCGGCATGCTGGTCCTTCTGGTGGGTATGATGGTTTTTTCCAGTCTTTATCCTTATCCTATGGACTTTGATGCCCATAACAGAGCATCGATGACAAGTTTTCTTAATGATCTTCCCAATAAGGCATATGCCATTAAAATAGGCATTAATACGATTGCTGTGTTTTGTGCAACATTGCTGGCAGCACTCATCTCCAGGTCAAAATCCAAATTGGGTTTAATCGGCTTAACGGTATTTGTAGGCCTTCTGATATACAGAGACGTAAGATTTGATTACCCTGATCTTTATTTTATTGTAGGCCTGACCATCAATATGGTGGCCGGTTTGCTGGGCTTGCGTCTTGGTTCAAGACACTGATTATTTATTTTAGCAAAGTATAATTCTTGTATTCGCCGATTCTCCAACCGGTGTACTTTTCCACAAAGTGTTTGACTTTTTCTTTCAAATTCCTTTTTTTTACCTTCAGATCAAATTGGAAATCCCAATCCTGTGCAGCTATTCGTTCCTTCATTACTGAGGGGTGGCTTTCTTTGAAAAGGGTCAGACTTTCAATATTACCGTAATCAAATAGCGCTTCTTTAATTTCATTTTCTGAGAGCCACTCATCCGAGTGCCAGTACCGGTTAGAATTATTGACCTTGGCTTTCATCTTAGCCGGATGTTTTACGTAACCATAGTGATATACGCAGGCGGGAATGTGTTTTACCCTGAGTTTTTCATTATTTCGAATCCTGAAACCTTGTGCATCCTTGTAGGAGTAGATGGCTTTATCGTTTCTGATCACCCTGATTTCTTTTCGATACCAACGGGAAGAATCGGCTACGTATTGATAATTGCCATAAAAATGAAGGTAGTTGAGCAGCAGTCCCTCCACCTGTTTGTTCTGGTGAAACAATTCAATTTGATCCCGGATTACCGAAAGGTATTTTTCATGAATCACTTCGTCACCCTGGATGTAAATGCACCAGTCGTACTCCTCCGGGATGGCCTGGAACGCCTTGTTGGTTTCATCAGCCAATACCGTACCCCCTTCCCGTTTGTGATCTTCCCAGATGGTGTCTATGACTACCACTTTGGGTGATAAATTAACAATCAACTCCCGGGTAGCGTCTTCGGACCTGCCTACTGCCACATAGACTTTATCACAAATTGGCAGGATGGAGCCAATGGCCTCCGAAATCGGGAAGTCGTATTGGATGGCATTTCGAATAAAGGTAAAACCACAAATTTTTGGCATACGGCAAAGGTAAGCATAATATGAGGATTGATCTAAATCCCTGGAACTGCAGATATTTAATTTTACTATCTTTGTATCATGCATAAAATAGGCACCAACATTCCGGCAGATCCGGAGCTCACCCGCTCAAGGATACAAGAAATGAGACATTTCTTCGATGAGGGTATGACCATGGACATATCTTATCGAAAGCAAAAGTTAAAGGCTTTGCATGCTGCCATTGAAAAATACTCGGATCAGTTATGCGCTGCTGCCTACGAAGACTTTCACAAGCCGTGTGCCGAAGTGCTGCTGACTGAAATATATCCGGTGCTTGCCGAAATTAAGCATACCCTTGGCCATCTTTCTTCCTGGGCAAAACCAAAGAGAATGGGTACCAATTTGTTGTTAATGCCCGCCACCAGCAAGGTGCATCACAGTCCACAGGGTACCGTGGTGATTTTTGCCCCCTGGAATTATTCCTTTTGGCTTTCTATGATGCCCCTGGTTTCTGCCATAGCCGCCGGTAATGTAGTAGTGTTGAAGCCCGCCCATGAAACGCCGGCATTGTCGCAATTGATCCAAACCATTGTATCGGAGGTTTTCGACCCGAGACATGCTATGGTAGTTTTGGGAGAAGGGGCTGAAATGGGGAATTTTCTTTTGGACAACTTCGTTTGGGACCATATTTTTTTCACCGGTTCTGCAAGGGTAGGGAAGTGGATCATGGAAAAGGCAGCCAAAAACCTCAGCCCCGTTACCCTCGAGTTGGGTGGCAAAAGTCCTTCCATCCTCGATGATCAATACAGTGCAAAAAAAGCTGCCAAAAAAATCATCTGGGGAAAAATCATCAATGCCGGACAAACCTGCGTTAGTACAGACTATGTGCTCGTTCCCCAAAACAGGGTAGAAGAGTTTACGGCAGCATGCATCGAACAAATTCATTCACTTGTGGGCAAGGATGCCTTCAACAATGAACAGTACAGCCATATCATCAATGCCGAAAGGTTTGACAGGTTGAACGCGTTGCTGAAAGACCAGAAAATTGTATTTGGTGGCAGATCAGACAGGGAAAGTCTTTGCATTGAACCCACACTGATCCATGCAACAGATTTGGAAGCTCCCATTATGCAGGAAGAGATTTTCGGCCCTATTTTGCCAATTGTAGCCTATCGAGATGAGCAGCATTTGCTCGAAATCATAAGAAAAAATAGATATCCGCTTTCCTTGTATATGTTTGTGGATGACGCCCGTTTGAGAAAATTTATCCTGGATAGGGTAGAGTTTGGCAGCGGTTGCTTCCACAACACCATTTATCAATTGGGCAATCCTAATTTGCCATTTGGGGGCGTGCGTACCAGCGGCCACGGCAGGTACCATGGAAAAACCGGTTTTGAAACCTTTTCCAACAACAAATCATTGCTTTATTCAGCCAAATGGTTTGACATTGATTTGTTGTATCAACCCTATACAAAGGCCAAACTAAAGATCATTAAATGGTTCTTTATGCACTAATGTGAGTCGAAAATGGGTCCCGAAATTTTATTTTGCATATAAATTAGCTAAAATCCAAATATTATTTTGCTTTTACTGTGTAATAATATGTAAAACAAAATTATCTTTGCACTCCTTTTATAAAAAGTAACATGCATCAAATTAGAAACATTGCCATTATTGCCCACGTTGACCACGGAAAAACAACCCTGGTAGATAAGATCATTCACGAGTGTCATGCAAGTGATGATTTCAAAGACCATGGTGAGCTAATCCTGGACAACAACGATCTGGAGAGAGAGAGGGGTATTACCATTGTTTCTAAAAATGTTTCGGTCAATTTTCAGGGTGTAAAGATCAACATTATAGACACCCCGGGTCACTCCGATTTTGGAGGTGAAGTGGAAAGAGTACTCAGGATGGCTGATGGTGTGTTGCTCTTGGTCGACGCCTTTGAAGGTCCCATGCCGCAAACCCGTTTTGTGTTAAATAAGGCGATTGAATTGGGATTAAAGCCCATCCTTGTTGTCAACAAGGTCGACAAAGAAAACTGCAGACCCGAAGAAGTGCAGGGAGATGTATTTGATCTTATGTTTAATTTGGGTGCCACCGAGGATCAGCTCGATTTTGTAACCCTGTTTGGATCTTCCAAATTGGGATGGATGAGTTTTGATCACAACCAGCGTACGCACAACATACAGCCCTTACTGACTGCGATTATAGATAACATTCCTGAGGCACCATATTTTGAGGGACCCGCACAAATGCAGATTACATCCCTTGACTACAATGCTTTTCAAGGTAGAATTGCCATTGGCAGGATTTTCAGAGGAGATCTCAAAGAAAATACAGACTATATCATCTTCAGAAAGGATGGCAGTCAGAAGAAGGTAAGGATCAAAGAACTTTTCGTTTTTGAAGGGTTGGGTAAAAAGAAAGTTACCACTGTCAGAGCAGGTGATATTTGCGCTGTTGTTGGCCTAGAAGATTTCGACATTGGAGATACCATTGCTGATGCAGAAAACCCTGAGGCACTTACAAGAATTGCAGTGGATGAGCCCACGATGAGTATGTTGTTTACCATCAATACTTCTCCCTTTTTTGGAAAAGAAGGCAAGTTTGTGACTTCCAGACACCTCAGAGACAGGCTTTATAAAGAGTTGGAAAAGAACCTGGCTCTAAGGGTTATAGACGGACCTACTGAAGATAAATTTGATGTGTACGGCCGTGGGGTATTGCACCTTTCCGTACTCATCGAAACCATGAGAAGAGAAGGATACGAATTGCAGGTGGGCAAGCCACAGGTAATCCTCAAAGATATCAATGGAGAAAAATGTGAACCGATTGAACACCTCGTTATCGACGTTCCGGAGGAATCAGCCGGTAAGGTTATCGAATTGGTAACGCAGAGAAAAGGCTTGATGCAGGTAATGGAACCGAAGGGCGATGTACAGCACCTTGAGTTTGACATTCCGGCCAGGGGTATCATCGGACTTAGAAACATGATCCTTACAGCTACGGCCGGAGAAGCCGTAATGACCCATAGATTCAAACAATACGAGCCTTACAAAGGCGAAATATCCGGCCGAAACAAGGGTTCTCTGGTTTCTATGGAACAAGGTCAGGCTTTGGCATACGCCATCGATAGATTGCAAGACAGGGGAAGATTTTTTATCGATCCCAACGAACAGGTTTACGTGGGGCAGGTGATAGGTGAGCATTCCAGAGAAAATGATCTGGATGTAAATGTCATCAAAGGTAAGAAGCTGACCAACATGCGGGCATCGGGCTCAGATGATGCGGTCAAAATTGCTCCTAAAATTGTTTTCTCTCTGGAAGAGGCTATGGAATACATCAAAGAGGATGAATACCTCGAGGTTACGCCTGCCAGCCTGAGGATGAGAAAAATCAAGTAATTTTTTTGCGGGGTTAACCTAACTTCCTGCTTCCTTTATTCGTTGTAATAGAGGGAGGTAATTATTTACCCCCTTTAACAACCAAATCAAGAAAATGAGACGTTATCAAATCCTGGCATTCATGCTATTTACCTTGGGACTTAATGCGCAAAATGCCAATCCCGGCTTTTTAAGTTTCTCTCCCTTTCAGTTTTTCAGAAATGCCTTTATGGTCAATTATGAAACAGGCATTGGAAAAGACAAGACCCTGGTATTTTCTCCCGGTGTTGTGCTGAAAGACAACGCCAATGAGTCACTTACCGGCTTTATTGGAGAGTTACAATTCAGGTATTACCTGATTCATCCCAGTTTTGATAAAATGGACACCAAGTATGGAGGCGTGAGGCTACAACCCTATGTTGCTCCGTATTATCAATACAGTTCCATTCAAAAAGAACTGCCTTCTTATTACTACGACCCCCAGACGGGAAATGGCAAAAACTATGATCTAACCAGAGACATCACCACCCATGCAGGCGGTATACTGGTAGGTTGTCGCGGTCTTTTGACCAAAAACCTGTTTGTGGATTTGGGTATCGGAGGAGGTTTCCGATTGAGTGAACTTCAGGACAGTTATTCCATTGCTATTCCTCCACAACCTGCTTATGAGAGTTATGATATCTTTGACTATGAGTATCGGGGCATAGCTCCCAAGGTTCAATTTACCCTGGGTATCAGATTGTATTGATGGAGATTTAACAAAAGTTTAGTACAAGATACTGATCATCATCAGGATCGGATTGTCTAATATAAGGTAATTTTACAACGTTAAATTAAACCAAAGCATCATTGGATGGTTTTGTTTATATTGTCAAACCTAAAATTACTATAAAATGGCATTCACACTTCCTGATCTCGGATATGACTACAACGCACTCGAACCAAAGATCGACGCGCGTACCATGGAAATCCACCACACCAAACATCACCAGGCTTACGTAACCAACCTCAACAAAGCCATTGAAGGTAGCCCTTTGGAAGGCAAAACCATCCTGGAAATCATGGCTGGACTGGATATGAGCAATATGGCCGTAAGAAACAACGGAGGCGGACATTACAACCACAGTCTTTTCTGGGAAATACTTAACCCCAACGACCGCGGTTACCTGACAGGGCCGCTTAGAGAAGCTATTGAAGCAGCCTATGGTTCAAAAGAAAATTTTGAAAAAGAACTTGCTCAGGCAGCCATGACTCGTTTTGGTTCCGGCTGGGCCTGGCTTTGTGCACACAAAGGAGGTAAAGTTGAGATTTGTTCAACACCCAATCAGGATAACCCTTTGATGCCTACTACCGGTTGCGGAGGTACACCTATCCTGGGATTGGATGTTTGGGAACACGCATACTACCTCAACTACCAAAACAGAAGAGCAGATTACATCACCGCTTTTTTTGATGTTGTCAACTGGAACGTGGTAGAGAAAAAATACAATGCCGCTATTTAAGGCTGTCTTATGGATTCTTTTATGGCTGCCTTTCACCAGAATGGCAGGCCAGAGGGCTCAGTCGGTGCCGGTTTACGATTCATTCGATGCATTTGCAGCAAAAGAATTGCAGGCTCCGGAAAAAGGCGTCAGGTTAGTCAATTTTTGGGCGACCTGGTGTAAGAGATCGGAAGAGCGTCGTGTAGGGAAAGAGTGTCTTCGCCTGTG
>CALJKQ010000316.1 GCA_937973565.1 uncultured Saprospiraceae bacterium
CGACTGATTTATTTTGGGCCATCTGCGTATGAAGTAGGTTTCGTTTCCGGGGCTCATTCCTATGAAGATTTGGACTTGCTTGTGAAAGCCATGGATGAAATAACCCAGGAATTCCATAATGATTTGCAATGACAAGATGGCTGCCCATATTAGTCATGATGTATATGGTAGCTGCCCTGGCATGGTGGAGCGTGTTGTTACTTCAGCAAAATCAGCAGTTATTCCAACTCAAGAAAGAAATAGCATCTTCTCCTGAGGTGATTGATGCATTGAAAGATAACTACGAAAAACAAAGAAAGATGATCATGGGAGAGGGCTTTGTTTTTGCCGTTTCCATGGTCTTAGGTACCTATTTCATCTATAAATCCAATATCAGGGAAATCAACCTGTCCCGAAGACAAAGCAATTTTTTATTGTCGGTGTCCCATGAATTGAAATCTCCTTTGACTTCCATCAATTTAGGTCTGGAGACATTAAAAAAAAGAACTTTGTCACAAGATAAGATCATTGAGGTGGCAGATATGGCCCTGAAGGAAAGCAGACGACTGGAGAATTTGATCTCTACGATACTTACCGCTGCAAAAGTGGAACATGGCTACATTCCCAATGTGGAAAGGCTTGATCTGGTGGAAACCATTCAAAATCTTGTAACGCAGTATGAAACCAGAAATCCCGATCACAAGTTTACCTTGAGGCTGCATGCAGATTCAGCGTTGGTTAACGGTTCAAAACAAGACATTCAGTCTATTTTTACCAATTTGCTGGAAAATGCACTGAAATACGGAAATAACACAACGATTTCGATCGATTTGTCTCAAGATGATAAATACTGGGTCGTGAGTGTTGCCGATGAAGGCCCCGGCATACCGATGAATGAAAAAGCCAGGGTTTTTGAAAAGTTTTACAGGATGGGCAATGAAGAAACCCGGAGTTCCAAAGGTACCGGCTTGGGCCTGTACATTGTAAAAAAGATCGTTCAAAGCCATCAGGGCACGATTGAGCTTCAGGATAATAAGCCCTCCGGTTGTAAGTTTGTGATTCGTTTACCTAAATCAGCTATTTATGAAAATCCTGTTGGTTGAAGACGAATCGGAAATCAGAAAGTTGATGAAATTCAACCTGGAATTGGATGGCCATGAAGTGCACGAAGCAGAAGATGGTCGCCGGGCTATGGAACAATTCACCAATCAGGCTTTTGATGTCATTGTATTAGATTTGATGTTGCCGTTTATTGACGGTCTGGAGATATGTAAAAAGATAAGGGAAGTTGACCAGCAAACAAAGATCATCATCGTTTCAGCACGTGATGGCGTGCAAGATAGAATCCTTGGTTTGAAATTAGGGGCTGATGATTATTTGACCAAACCTTTTGATTTGGAAGAATTTTTATTGCGTGTCAATAATCTAGGTAAGCGCCACACATCAATACCGGTTGGTTTGACCTCCTTTTCATTTGGAGACAATACCATCCAATTTGATCAGTTCTATGCAATAAGTCAGCAAGGTAAAATCAATCTTACGCCAAGAGAGGTGGACTTGCTCAGGTGTTTTGTAGAGAATAAGAATAAGGTGATAACCAGAAAGCAAATCTTACAGGATGTATGGGGTTATGATGTATATCCTTCTACTCGTACCATCGACAATTTTATCCTGGCTTTCCGCAAATATTTTGAGCCCAATGCAAGAGAACCCATCTATTTTCATACCATAAGAGGGGTAGGCTATAAGTTCACGCCCTAAAAATTAATAAAACTTTAAGATATTTGTTGCAACAAATATCCATCCGGGTGGGTTATCTTTGCAT
>CALJKQ010000317.1 GCA_937973565.1 uncultured Saprospiraceae bacterium
CTTTTAATTCAAGTTCACCTGGAATCATTTTCATTGAATCAATGACAAATATCATTGAAAATAATGATATAATCAATTAGTTCTATTTTAGTAAATATATCTATTTAACGAAAATACAAACTTAATACCCTACCACCCTCTTCCCTCAACCCCTCCATAGCCAAAGCATTAAACCCTTCAAAGGCCTCCTTTTCAAAGCGGGCGTGCTCGGCTGCCATGGTCCGGACGGTAATTCGGTGTAGGCAGAGGCAGAGAATCCCCTACCCTACCCTACACCCGGTTTTTCTTAAAATTTTCTGCTTGTTCAAAAATCTCGATGTAGACTTCGTCTCTTTCCACAGGGGGATAGCCAAATTCATCTAAAATCAAAATTAAATCTACTTTTAAGGCGGATTTGATGTCGTCTCTTTTGTTCCAATCCGGGAACCTGGCCTGGCTGTCTACGATTTCTTTCACCGCTTTTGAAAGGGCAATGAGTTTGTCCTCAGGATAGGTGAAGTCGTACTTTTTACAAAGCTCTTTCAGAATGTCGTAAAATGCTTTTTCTTCGAAGCCAATTCCCAATTCGTCACCGGCTTTAAATTCTTTGTGAACATCCCAAATCAAATTGGTCAGGGCTTCGGCCATTTCTTCATAGACCTCGCTTCTGAAAATATCATTGGCATCGCGGTTGTTGTAGCGTTCAACAATGGCTTGCATTTTTTTGGTAAAGTCTATGCCTTTGACTTTGTTTACTTTTCGAATCTCTCCTATCACTTTGGCCAATAGCTGTTGGAGCAATTTGATTTTTGTATTGGGCAGCTTGATTTTATCAATCTTTGCCAAATAATCCTGATCAAAAATGTCTTGCTCGGTTTCGGTTTCTTCGCCCAATTTGAAGATCTCTTCTACGCCATCGCTCTGTAAGGCATCTTTTATCATCTCCCTGACCCTGGCACTCATTTGCGCTGTATCAGGTGCATTGCCTTTGGTGAGCTTATAGACGATAGACCGAACGGCCATGTAAAAATGAGCGTAATCTCTTTCGGTTTGCGTCAGCTTTTCACTGCCTGCACAGATATCGTAAGCGGCTTTCAGTCGTTGTACCAAAGCCATGAATCGGGTTTCCAGTTCTTTGGTTTGCTGCACAAATTCGGCAGCCTTGTTGAGTGTATTCAGTTGCTCAAGGGTACTCCCTTTAAAATATTTTGTATCGTCAAATTTGTGCATCAGTTTGGCCAATAAATCCAAATGGTCTTTTACTACCACCAGGGACTGATCTATGTCTTCAAAGTTGTCACTATCCCCTTTGTTGTACCTGGCGAGGGCAAGGTTCATTTGATTTTTAATGCCGATGTAGTCAACCACCAACCCTTTGTGTTTGCCTTCAAATTTGCGGTTGACCCTTGAAATGGTTTGTATTAAATTGTGCTGTTGGATGGGTTTGTCAATGTATATACTATCCAGAAATGGCACGTCAAAACCGGTAAGCCACATATCTACCACAATGGCGATCTTAAAATTGGATTTTGGATTTTTAAACTGCCTGTCGAGTTCCTTTCTGTCGTCTGAGGTACCCAGCAAGTGCCACAGTTCTGCGGGGTCGTCTTTGCCCCTGGTCATCACCAGCTTGATGCGTTCAATAGGCTTTAGTTCGCGTTTGTCCTTCTCGGTTAAGGTTACGCCCTCCTCTGCCTCGCGCATTTCATTCCATTCAGGCTTTAAGGCGATAATGTTTTTATAAAGTTCATAAGCTATTTCGCGACTGCTGCTCACAAACATGGCCTTTCCTTTGACGGTGGCTCCTTCTGAAATCCGGTTTTCGTAGTGATTTACAAAATCGTTGGCTACTTCCTTCAACCGGTCAGGATCGCCAAGGATGGCATACATATTGGCCGATTCCTGTTTGCTCTTATCGATCTGGTATTCGTTGGCACCCATTGCAGCAGCCTCCTCATAGTACTGCTCGATTTTTTCCAGCTCACCGTTTTTCAAGGCCACTTTAGCGGCTCTGCCCTCATAGACTATTTTCACCGTGATTTCATCTTTGACAGATTCCGTCATGGTATAGGCATCCACCACCTTGCCGAATACATCCAGGGTAGCATCAATGGGTGTACCTGTAAAGCCCACATAGGTGGCATTGGGCAATGAATCGTGCAGGTATTTGGCGAAGCCGTAGGTTTTTTTTACTCCTTTTTCGGTTATTTTTACTTTCTGGTCAAGATTGACCTGACTTCTATGGGCTTCGTCTGAAATGCAAATAACATTACACCGTTCGGTCAGCAGCTCGGTATCTTCTGTAAATTTGTGAATGGTGGTGAGGAAAACGCCACCGCTCTGTCTGCCCTGCAATTTGGCCCTGAGGTCGGCCCTGCTTTCTACACTTTCTACGGTGTTGTCTCCAATAAATATTTTTGCATTGATGAACTGCGTGGCGAGTTGATCGTCCAAATCAGTACGATCGGTAATCAATACAATGGTTGGGCTTTCAAAATATTCACTCTTCATCAACAACCGGGTCAGGTAAAGCATGGTATAACTTTTGCCGCAACCGGTAGCCCCAAAATAGGTGCCACCTTTGCCACTGCCATTGGGTTTTTGGGCCTTTTTGATATGGTCATACAATGCCCGTGCCGCGTAATATTGGGGATAACGACAAACGATTTTTTCTTCTTTTTTGTTGGTGTCCGGGATGAAAATAAAGTTGCGTATGATATCCCGCAGCCGGTTCTTGTGAAACATGCCCTGGATTAGGGTAAACACGCTGTCAAAGCCATCCACCTCTTTTGCCAGACCCGCCACCCTGCGCCAGGCATAAAAGAAATCGTAAGGGGCAAAAAACGAACCGGCCTTGTTGTTGACGCCATCGCTGATCACACAAAAGGCGTTGTATTTAAACAATTCAGGTATGTCTCTGCGATAACGGACAGTCAATTGTTTGAAGGCCTCATGAATGGTAGCTTCTTCTCGGATGGCACTTTTGAATTCAAAGACCACCAAAGGCAAGCCATTGATATAGATGATGCCATCGGGAATTCTCTTTTCATTGCCCACTATTTCCAACTGGGTGACAAACCTGTAAATATTGGTATCGGGTGTATAAGGCTCATCGGGATCGGCCGCCAGTGTGATAACCTCACCTTCTTTGGGCGGACGGTGGGCATTGAGCCCGGCATAATTGATCAGCTGGATATACAGGTCCTTCTGGCTGCGGTCTTCCCGTTTGAGGATAAAACCATCTGCCAACATGCGTATAAATGACTTATTGCTCTCGTAAAGATCAGAAGAAGGCAGCGATTTGATTTGAAGAATGATGGAATTGACTTCCTGGATGGTTAGATGCTGAGGAGCATATTGCTGCAAAAGGTAGTTCCTCAAATCCTCTTCTATCAACACTTCATCGGGTCTGCGGGCGATGCCAACACCCAAATAATGAGGAAAGCCCTCTTGACCCAACAACTCGGTAAACGCGTATTCTAATTTTTCTTCGGTGAATTTCATTTTACAGCCTTTTTCAGTCTCTGAAATTCTTCTTCCAATTTTTCCAAACCCTGGATGGATTTGAGGCTATCACCTGCTGAAATAAAGGCGGCCGGGCTGCTATGACGGGTCTCATCATTTTGGCCATCTGCAGCAGTAATCCGGAAATTCCGGACAACTGAATTTTTATCCACCTCGCCTTCTCTGAAGAGAATCCTAAATTGCTCAGATTGAGTTGTTTTGTCATTACCACACGATTGTGCCATTTGCGCCTTCGTCAACCATAGGGTCTCTTCCTCCAGTCGGACATCCCATTTGAAGTTTCCGTCAGGGTTTTGGTAGAGGAGGGTTTCGTTGTACATAATGGTTACTGGGTATTGGTCAATGGTTAATTTGGCTCACAAATTCCATATTATAAACTATTTTGAATCGATCATTATTCATTACTCCTGATATTTCTATTTAAGTTGAGGTAAATACCTATTAAAAGCCAATTTACCACGATAAAAGCTAATTTCCGAATTAGAGTTAAATAAAAAACTGCTGATTATCTGCACTTTATACGGCCCATTCAATTTGTTAACAAATAAGATGCCGAAAGACTGATGAATTCATAATTAAATAATACTGCATTGATTTTCAATACTTTAACATCGATTTCCGTTTTCGAATTAAATAAGATTATGCCCAATAGGACAATCTCTCCTCTGATAACAAACGGCAAAAAAATACATCCTCGCATTCACATAATCGTAATCATTTAATCGGATGGATGTGCTTTGG
>CALJKQ010000318.1 GCA_937973565.1 uncultured Saprospiraceae bacterium
CATCATCAACGATGGTGACGAAACCAAAGCCATCATTGAAGTCATACTCCACATTGAAGTTGTACGTTCCTGATTCCGAAACAGCAAATACCGTGGAAACATAACGGGTATCACCTTTGTTGACACAGCCTGTGCCTGTCGTATTGTACACAGGACTAGGACCTACCGGACTTGAGGTAGTAATTCTTTTTGAAAAATTAGTAACCCTTGTACCCATAAAGCTGTTTAATGAAAGATCCAGGCCCGGATCCCCTTTGTCGAAGGTTAAATCATCGTTGGGACAGATGATGCTCTGTGGTGCAGAACAACTGCTTTGAATCCTGAAATTGGTATTGGATATATCGTAAAACTGGAAGCAGTCATAGTCTGTGCAGCCTACCTTAATTCTGGCTGTGGTCGTATTATTGACAAAGCCCGGAATGGTGAGGTTGTATGAACCTGAATTGTAGGGAATATTTTCAGCCAGTGCAATGGGGAATGACAATCCACCATCGGTAGATAAAAATATGGAAGCATTGTTGCATAATGCGTCAGAACCGTTGGTGGCCCAAGTTACTGTGATGTTTTGTTCGGTCGTAAGGTTTTCGTTGGTATTCGGATAGGTAACAGAAAGAGGGCCTGAATTTTGAACATCCAGCAATATTTCTTCATAAGAGATACCACCACCTGTAGATTTGTTGTCTCTAACAGAAAAAGCCAAATTGATTTCTCTGTTGGTAGTAGGTAAGGACTGAAAAGCATCGGAATTATTGCCCTGGGCAACGGTAGCTTCATCAGGAAAGTAACGCTCATTGGAAGTAGAAGGCGGGAAATTTTTGAACAGCGGTGTATTCTTTTTTGAACCTGCCTGTGCCCCAATATTTCCTTGTGTCGGGCTGCCGGGACCGTCCTCATCAAATTGTTCCCATGCATAATAGATTTCATCTCCATCATCATCTGAACCATCTCCCTTGAGATAAAAAGGTGTGTTTTTGGGCAAGAGATAAGCCGTAACATCACAAGGGTTGGCAAAGGCATCCGGTGCATGATTGGCACTGGTAGAAGTTACAGGACAGGTAGATGCTTCATCCAACAAATAAAGCACCATTTGAACGGTACTTACATAATGGAAATAGTTGTCAGATTCTCCATTGCTGGGCACGTTGTTATTGGTCTGGCATAAGCCATTATAGGACATTATTGTTGTGCCACTGCCAATTTCAACAGCAGTTGTTTCACTTATGGCATCGGTGCAGGAATCGCCTGTACCATTGAATGTGTGCATCATACCAAACTGGTGACCCACCTCATGAGCAAACAACGACAGCCAGCCATAACCGGTATTACCATAAGCACCACTCCATGCACTGGCTTTGTTGAGTTGTCCGCCCTGTGTAAAATTGTCACAAACAGAGTTGAGTTGAGCCAAACCACCATTGCTCCATCCATCACCATCAGCATGGGTATGCACCACGTGACCAATATCAAAACTATTCGAGTTGAATCTTTTGGGTACTTCTATGCCGGCTTGTTGGGTTCTTCCCATTGCTCCCATCTGCGTATCCGGTATGAAAGGGTCGGTAGCTGCGTTGCTGTAGGCAAAAGATCCTGTCAATTTGAATGTGATGCTGTATTGTCTGTTGTAAATAGCACTAATTCCATTTACAGATGCCACGATTGCGGCAGTTGCGGCTGCGTTGGTATTGCCATTTTGAGCATAAAATTCACCGGTAGCTACGACAGCCATTCTATACTCTTGCTTGGTTACCAGGTCTCCCCTATTGGCGTTGACCACCCGCTTTAAATCGGACAGATCATAGACTTGTCCTTCGTGATCCGTCTTACAAAATCCAAAAGGAACCGTCTTTTTACCCAGCTCCAGGGTATGACTGCCGGGTCCGGAATGATAATCCGGTGCGATGGAAATGGTTTTGCCACCTTTATTATAGGAAGCAAATATACCTCCCGGATAGTAGGTAAAAGCCCCTATTAGTTTTCCATTTTCTACAATATCAAAGGTGAATAGACCCGGATTTTCCTTTTTGACATCCGGTCCCATTACATTGTTTGGGACAATTTGAAATTGCAGCCAATCATCATTTCCCAAAGAAATCGACCGGACATCATTTCTGGAATTGACGGTTGCTTCTATACTCTGCAAATCCACCAAAAACAATGATTTTTCCGGAGAAACGGTCTGGTTGAATGCGGGTGTAACCATAGTAAAGCCAAGCAACCAGAGAAATAATCTTTTCATCATGCTCAAAAATTGGTTTAAAGGCACAAGATACAAAAAAATCACTCTGCCGAATATAGTTTGACCCCGGCCCGAATGTTAAAAACAAACCATACATTATAAAATAATCCAAAGTATTTAATACTGATTTAAAATACATTACAAATTATATAAAACATTAATATTAATGTTTTCCAGATTTTTTCACATCAATTCCCATCATTTTTTGTCAATTGTTCATTTATCCTTACTTTTGCACCCTCAACGGCAGCAGTGTCGTAGAATTTACATCATGGTCTCGTAGCTCAGCTGGATAGAGCAACTGCCTTCTAAGCAGTAGGTCACAGGTTCGAATCCTGTCGGGATCACCAATAAACCCACTAAAACCTTGTTTATCAACAGATAGGCAAGGTTTTTTTTATTTATGCACAGGTATTGCACAGCTCTTTAATCTCATCCCTTTAAATTCCAGGTTTGTTAATATTAACATCAAAAATTATTACCTTCTTATAAATGTTTGTAATTTTAAACTAATATAACTATTGTATTAGATTTTCAAAAGTTTATAAAGTACTTAATTATGAAATATTTCATACTCCCCTTTCTTTTCCTACTAAACCATAATGTTTTTACTCAAATCAAATTTGTAGATGCTCATGATCATGTACTAATACCTCCGGAGTCGGGCTTCAAAACATTTAACATTGATATAAATGAAGATACTCAAGATGATGTTGTATTATTTATCAAAACCAATGATACTGGAGAATCTCTTGGATGTCAAAATGCAGGTGGTTCAGATTGGCATGTAGCATATTTCGCAAGCACTTTGAATGCGTTCGGTTTAAATAAAGTTAACTCAAAAACTAATTCAAGTGATCTTGGAATTGACTGTACAAATGATACATTGAGCGTAAATGATACATGGAAAGAAACTGCTAAAATTTATAAAGGCTTTCCATTACATTATTCTCTTTGCGAAAATGTTGGATATGGTCCAAATAAGCAAGGTGTTAGGCTAACCAAAGTTAATCCTTCAACTGGTGCACTTGGATTTATTTATGGATACATTGATTACACTATAACTAATGAAGGCGAGATAATACTTCATGGTTGGTACTATCAAACAATGTACAATGTACCGATTATAGCTAACACAAAACTTGACTACCCCTATGATGGTGATTGCATTTTCCGCGACACCATAACCGTAATCGACACAAACTTTATTGATGTGCCACGATATGTTTCAGTTACAGATACCTTGATAATCAACTTGAATGTACCGAACGGCTCAAATGAATTGATTAAAAATGAAATTTTAATTTACCCTAATCCTACAAATTCACACATCTATGTTGAAATGGGCAACTATACTCTTTTAAAGAATTATGAAATTCAAATACTAAATTCAATTGGGCAACCAGTATACTATAGTCCAATTGAACTACAACAGTATTATATTGATCTCAATCAATGGGGAGGAAAAGGAATATACTACGTTAGGATTAAGAACAGTGCAGGAGTCACAATTGAAACTAAGAAGATAATTTTACAATAGAATAAGTACATTAACTTCTAAAAGATATATATAACTTTCATTGAAATCGAAATGCAATTTAAATATTACAACGCATAAACTTAAGTAAAATGAAAACTATAAATTGTTTAGGTTTTATATTCCTTTTGGCATTTACAAATATTAAAGCACAATGCACTCATCCTGATTATCAAAGTCTAATGTTATTGTATTATAGTACTAATGGGACAAACTGGAAAAATAATTTGGGATGGGTGAACGGTGCAAATGGAACAAACTGTGATCCATGTAATGGTTGGTATGGAATTAATTGTACAAATAATAGAGTTACACAAATTGATTTACATGACAATTCATTATCTGGCACTATACCCGTCTTGAATTTAACTGAATTAGTGAGCATTCAACTACATAATAATGAATTAACTGGACCAATTCCAAATTTTAATTTAAAAAAATTGACAGCAATCAGATTAAGTAGCAATAAATTAAGTAGTTTAATTCCGAATTTCAGACTACCTAAATTAAATGTCTTGTTGTTAGACAATAATCAATTAAGTGGTAGCATCCCAAACTTGGATTCATGTACTTCCATGTCTCAATTATATTTAAACAACAATCAATTAAGTGGAACCATACCAAATTTTAATATGCCATATATAGGTGAGTTGCGTTTAGATAATAATCAACTGAGTGGATCTATTCCAAGTTTCAATATGAGTTATATACAATTTTTGCATTTACAAAACAATCGGCTAAGTGGACCAATTCCAAATTTTAATTGTCCTAATTTGTGGAGTTTGAATATGCGAAACAATAAATTAAGTGGTGACATTCCCAATTTTGAAATGCAAAGTATAAGGTTCTTTAGATTAGGTAAAAATCAACTAAACGGAAAGATACCTAATTTCAATTTTCCTAACATAATTACCTTAGAACTTGATTCAAATAATTTAATTGGACAAGTTCCTGATTTTATTTTTCCCAACCTTGAAAATCTTGATTTTAGTAACAATAATTTAAGTGGTTATTTGCCTAATTTTAAACT
>CALJKQ010000319.1 GCA_937973565.1 uncultured Saprospiraceae bacterium
GAGATCAGATCTGGTGACTGGAGTTCAGACGTGTGCTCTTCCGATCTTTCATCATAATTTCATTTGGTTTATAAACTTTTATATATTTGAATTTAATTTTAATTGACAAAAAATATCAGCTTTTACATCCTTTGCCTTTTGTTTGTGTCATTTGATAGATAATAAATTGGAGGACTATAAGGGATAACAGACAAGATGGACAAGCCCCGGCCAACAGCTGGAATTGCCTTTATAATGAATGGTTGAAAATAAACCGCCATGTCTGGTTATCCTGGTTAAGGGTGCAAAAAACTGTTTCAACACTAAGAAGTATGAATCAATTTATTTTGCAGTGCGAAGTTGGCAAAGAAAATCAGATTTTGCCCTATTGCGATGCAATTATTTTGGGAGGAAACGCATCATTTTCGACCTCTTTTTTAAATGCCTTTACAGCATATTCCAATCATTTCAAGGGATTGTCCGCCGGATTTGTTGACTTGCCGGCTGACTTTGAGCACCAAGTAATGCTCATAAGACATTGTATACAAAGGGGTAGTAAAGTAATATTGTTGGGTGCCACCTGGCAACATTATCAAAAGCTTGCCTCTTCGCTGACCAGTGTTCATGTTTTATCCAATCGGATTGAGGAGTATGAAGCTGCAGTGATTACCCATTTTCTGGGCTTCCAAAGACACCTGGTTTCAACAGAAAAAATCTACGAAATCGAACAACACTCTTCTGATTCAGCTTCTTTGGGCTTACTTACCGAAGATTTTTCAAATGCAGAAGCCTGTTTACGCACTT
This sequence comes from uncultured Saprospiraceae bacterium, assembly GCA_937973565.1. Taxonomy (GTDB): domain Bacteria; phylum Bacteroidota; class Bacteroidia; order Chitinophagales; family Saprospiraceae; genus JADKBO01. Next base: position 784 of record CALJKQ010000319.1, read on the forward strand.
CGAATACACTTTTTATAGATGCTTCGGTCTGCAAGGCAGCCCATGTTCCCGGTTATGGCAGATGTGAGCCATCCGGACTTGAGCCTGAGCAACTGATTCAACTGGTGAGGTATGCCTCCCATTCACCTCATTTGTCGATGATCGGATTTGGTATAGACAACATTCACTTTGACGCCCAAAACTGCGGGAGTCTAATGAAGATTTACACCACCTGTATTTGGTACGTTCTGGAAGGATTAAATCATGGCTCGTACACGGCCCAATCCGCCACAGAAACTACCTTTGTCAATTTACAGGACTACGATGAAATTCTGGAATTTGCCTTTGATGGCCAAGCGGATAAATGGTGGGTAAGAATTCAGCAAGATCCGGAAAGCTCATTTATAGCCTGTACAGCCAATGATCACGAAGAAGCCGTTAAAGGAAGTTTAACTCCACGACTACACCGGTATTTGTTTGAGATGCGGTAATGGCATAGTTTTTTTAGGTGTTTGATTCATAGAGGTGGTCAAATTGTCATTTGCCCTATTGTGAAACAATCATCGAAAAATCCGCATTGACCGGCAGGATATACATCAATGAATGAAGTATATCGAAATCAGTCTTCCAACAATTTTTCCAGGGCAATGCCCCGGGAACCTTTTAACAAAATGGTTTTGTTTTTGTAAGCAGCCCAATTGAGGTGAGGTTTTGCCTCCTGAACATTCCGGAAAAAACGTGCGGGAAATTCATCTTTGAATTCATAAAAGCGAGGGCCAATAAAGATGGCATCCACTAAAGTATGGGTGCATACTTTCTGAAGAATTTTTTTATGTTCTTCCTGAGAAAACCCGCCCAATTCCAGCATATCGCCTAGAATAACCAATTTATCCTCAACCTCAGATGCCAGGAATGCGTCCAATGCTGCATTCATGCTGGATGGATTTGCATTGTATGCGTCTTTAATGATTAAAGCCCCTTTAAATTCAGCCTTTTGAGAGCGATTGTTGGTAGGATTGTATTCACTTATAGCCGTTGTGATCTGGGCTTGGCTTACTCCAAAATACCTGCCTATAGTGATGGCTGCCACCACATTGGATTTGTTGTATGCTCCCACCAAATGGGTTGAATACTGATTCCCTTGCCGGTCTTTTAGCTGCAAAAACTCTCCAGGCTCAAGGGTGAATTCATCGGCGTTGTATGCAATGATGGAATGCTGATGGTTGACCAAAGAATTCAATACTTCATCAGCTGTGTTGAGAAATATTTTTCCATTGGCTGATTCCAGATAGCGATACATTTCTGATTTACCTTTCTTCACACCTTCCGGCCCTCCAAATCCTTCGAGGTGGGCAAGGCCGATGTTGGTGATCATACCAAAATCGGGTTGTGCAATTTCACAAAGGGCTTTGATTTCTCCCTGGTGATTGGCTCCCATTTCAACCACCATCAATTCTGTATCGCGGGGTGCAGAAAGAAGGGTCAGTGGAACCCCGATTTCATTGTTTAAATTTCCTTGTGTAAAGTGCAATTTGAATTTTTTTGACAGCACTGCTGCTATCAATTCTTTGGTAGTGGTTTTGCCATTTGAACCGGTAAGAGCGAGAACAGGAATACCCAGGTATTTTCTATACCGGGTTGCCAGCTCTTGAAGTGCATTTAATACACTGTCTACTTTTATGATCGCAGGGTTGTCGCCAAAATTGTAGTCTTCATCAACGATGGCAGCTGCCGCCCCTGCTTCCAGGGCTTTTAGTGCAAAAGTGTTGCCATTGAAGTTGGCTCCTTTCAGGGCAAAAAACAAATCGCCCTTTTGAATTTTACGGGTGTCTGTACTTACAGATCCGTGTTGCAGATAAAGTTGAAATATTTTATCCATTCAAAAAAAAAGGCCCTTTCGGGCCTTCGTTATTTTTTACTTATATCTTCTTTTGATCTTAGTGGCTCCTGCTTCTTTGAAGTTGTTACCACCCAGGTCTCCATCAAATCCTTCGGCACCAACCCTAACCATAGCACATCTGAAACCGAGGCTTCTGTCTGCTTGCTTTTGGTTTTTATACCTGCGTGCACCCGGAGACAACCAGAACAATCTGTCTGCCCATGATCCACCTTTGATCACTCTTGAGCTATCATTGATAAGTGTTGTTACACCATAACCATATTTGATGTATTCAGCATCACCGTCGCGGAAGTTCTTCACATTACCTTTGCGGTAGTTTTCTCTTTCAGCAACCATTGAATCTTCTACCATTTGGAATTTCAATTTACCCAAGCTGTCTTTTGCAATCGGCTTACCTTCTTCATCCAGGATAAGTTCTTTGAAAACGTTACCCCTGAATGAGTTCAGGTCGTGGTTTTCAGGATCGCTAAGTGTAGTAGATGTCATAGGTCTGTACACATCCTGTACCCACTCACTTACGTTACCGGCCATGTTGTAAAGACCGAAGTCATTTGGCATAAACGCTCTAACCGGACCAGGAACAGAGGCATTGTCATTGAGTGCTCCTGCCATACCCATGTAGTCTCCTCTTCCTCTCTTGAAGTTAGCCTGGATATCACCTTGGGTTCTGGTGTGCTTTTTATAACGGGCTGTATTGCCATTCCAAGGATAAATTCTTCTGTCTGTAACCACTTCATCCTGTGAAGTTGGCTGATTGCCTCTTAAAGCAAGGGCAGCATATTCCCATTGTGCTTCAGTTGGCAATATGTAGTCAGGTAACAGGATACCATCTTCGAAAGCTACAGGTCTTTCGCCTCCTGTGACATTGTCTTTTAGGTTTTTCTTTACATTACCCTGGTATTGGCCTGCCAGGTAAGATTTTGTGTTGAAAGTCTCAGAATCTTTCTGATCCGGAGATGGATTCAAAATGCCTCTTTCAATGAGGATCATTTCATTAACCCTGTCGCTTCTCCACTCAGCATATTTGGTTGCTTGCTCCCAGTTTACCCCTACCACAGGATAAGAGTCGTAAGATGGGTGACGCAAGTAAGTTTCTACCAATGGTTCGTTGTAAGCCAATTCTTCCCTCCAAACCAAGGTGTCAGGAAGAGCCTCACGCCAAACGCCAGGATAAGAAACGTATGTTTTTCTGATCCAGTGAAGATATTCACGGTAATCAATGTTGGCAACTTCTGTTTCATCCATATAAAATGAAGAAACCGTAACCCTGCGGGGAACGTTGTTCCATTCGAAAGTAACATCCTGCTCCGTAAGACCCATATTAAAGGTACCTCCTTCGATGGGAACCAGGTTAGGACCAATGATCTGGCCTTCGTAATCCAGTTTTTGGAAACCACCCCATTCAGGGTCATTGTAATTCCAGCCGGTAGTAGAAGATTTTTCAACACTTTTGCTACACGCACTTAGCAATACTACGATAGAGAAAAGACCAAGCGTGAACCTGAACATTTTATTCATTTAGCACAAAAAATTTTAATTTTAATAAACCCCTTTATTCAAATCAGGCGACAAATATAATTAAAAAATTGATCGAAGGCCATTTTTATTGTGTTTTCACAAAAAAATGCAGACCAATGACCCAAAAATTACATTGTCTTCCAAATGTCATCACAAATTGTACCAGATTTTAAAATGGGTTAATTTTTTGAATATAAAATCAAAAAAACTTCTCCATAATCCGTCAATTTATTGACGACCAAAATGCTATGGATTAACGTTTTTTTTCAGGTTTTATTGTAGTTATCTGAATAATTGCAGACAATCGTTGAGTTTTGACCTTTTGGGTTTACCGTCACCAAAATGGTAAGAAACTGCCACTTCATGACTTCCGCCGGTACTGATGGTGAGTCCCGAGAGGGTGTAATCAAAGCTATAACCCAATGTAAACTGCGTGGTTCTGATGCCTGCATGGATAATCAAGGCATCTCCATTTGTCCCCGATTGGCGGTACCAAAGACCTCCAACCAATTGGTTTACAGCAAGATAAATACCGGCATTGAGTTGTGAAAAGGTTGCCTGACGGGTGTACAATACGGTGGGTGACCAAAACGAATAGAGGCCATTGACGGCTTTTCTACCCATAATAAACTGATAACCACCATTTAATGTCCACCTCAGTGGCAAGCCGCGATAATTTTCAAGGTTGCTCGTCAAAAATCTGTCCTCGGGTGTGTTGAGGTGATCCAGCGAAAAACCAAGGTAATATTTATCATTATACAGCATTAGTCCAGTGCCAATGTCGAGGTAAGCCCTTTTGGAATTGGCAGGTTCTATCTCTGCAGATGGCAAATAACTTCCACCGGGTGTGAGGTTGCCGCCTGAAGCAGCGATGGCGTCATAAAAGGTGAGTTTTTGCCAGTTCAGTGACTTTTGAATCAGACCGGCTTCTATGCCCCCTCGCAGATACGTTTTGTCTCCCACCGGCAACCTATAGGCTACCATACCGGATATTTTAGAGGTGCCCAAGGCACCATCTCCTGCCACATCGCGGTTGATTTGTAAGCCCAGGCCCAACTTGGAATCTTCAAAAAATTGGTCATAACCCAGGGCAAAGGTGTTGTAGGCTGCCGAAAGACCCGGCCACTGCAATCTGTAAACTGCTGTAAGGTGGGGGTTGTCACTTAAGCCGGCAAAAGCAGGATTTACCTGCAGGGGCGTACCAAAGAATTGGGAAAAAACCGGGTCCTGTGCTAAAAGTGAAAAATGAGGTACAGAAAAACACAGAAAAACCAACATCCCTACCTTCCCACAAAAAGCACAGAGGCTGCTTGTGAGGGTTAAAATAGGTTTGTTGAGATGTCGTGGCATACCGGTTTAGGCAATTTTTTAGTTAAAACGACAAAGATACCCGAAATTGGTGTGTAGATTTAACATTTGTTGAACAATCTTGGTTTTAATGATGTCGTTAATCCTGCAAATTCGCACATTGGGTTATTTGAAAATTTGACTATCAAACCAGCTTTCAATGTCCTAAATTGCATCGGATTTAACAGCGTTAACATTTTACACATTAAACAAACCATAACCGGAAAATCAGCATCTTGATGAAACAGCACCACTTTACGCTTTCTGTTATAATTACACTCTTTTTTGGACAAAGCCTGTTGATGGGCCAAATCTTCCCTGTAACCCGTTCCGTTCTGGCGGATGGAAGTATTTATCGATTTGGCATCAACAAAACGGGCGTCCAGAAAATAACCAAAAAAATGCTTGACGATGCAGGTGTGAGCACGGCCAGCCTCAATCCCAAAGAAATTAAAATATACGGTAACTATGGAGGAACACTACCCGAAGCCATAGCAATGTCCTACCCGGATGACCTCATTGAGCTGCCACTTTTCATCAGTGGCGAAGAAGACGGAAAATTAAATGACAGTGACGTCATTTACTTCTATGCAGAAGGTGCCGACCACTGGAAATACGATGCCGGCACCAAAGCTTATGTATACGATAAGAATATATATGCCGCCAAGAACTATGTTTATGTAAAAATTTCATCCGGCAATGGCAAGAGAATTGCCAATGCCTCTATTGCAGATAACCTGGTAGGTTTCGAAACTTCAACCCATACCGTCTACGATATTTTTACAGAGGACAAGATCAATATGTTGGGATCTAACGCTGCTACCATTGGGTCCGGAAAGCTATGGGTGGGAGAATACCTCGTAACCAATCAGGAAAGAGACCTTAGCAAAGAAATAGACCTGAAAAACAGGGTTGCCGGCAGCCCGCTTGAGATAACCACAGCCTGTTATGGACGATCAGACAAAGAAGGAAGATTTACGCTCAGTATCGATGGACAAACTTTCACTGCCAGCACCAGTGCCGTAAGTCTTGGAGATGCAGAAGCTACTTTCGCAAGGTTGGGTTTTATTCAAAAAAGTGTCACCCCTGCCACCAACACGCCTAAAATCACCTTAAAATACACTACCTCGGGCACCGGAGATGCCTGGTTGGATTATATGCAAATTAAAAGCACGCAAAACATACAGCCCGGTTCATCCCAGCTGGTGGTCAGTCATCCATCTTTTTCCACCAATGCCTACAGCAAAGTGAAGATTGCCGGAGAATTCACCAATGGTCTTGCGTGGCTGGTCAGTGATCTTGGCAGCGTGTCTGCTTATGTCGTGAACAATGGTGGTGTGGCATTTCCATCCGGTAAAGAGGATGTGAGATTACTTTTATTTACCCTGGGCTCGGCTTTGACCCCCGATGCGGGTGCTAAGATCAGCAACCAGGATTTGCACGGCATTGAAGAAAGTGAACTCCTGATCGTTTATCACAAAGACTTTGAAGAAGCCGCCAAAAAGCTATATACCCACAGAAAAACACACAATGGCTATAAAGTTGCCATGGCAGAAACCGAACAAATCTATCAGGAATTTGGCAGTGGTCGTGCCGATCCAAGTGCCATCAGGAATTTTGCCAAAATGATCTACGATCGTTACCCCTCTTTCCGGTATGTTGTACTGGTGGGTGATGGCAGCTTTGACTATAAAAAGTTGATGCCGAGTGTACCGTATCAGAATTATATTCCCGTATACGAAACCGATGAATCCTTATATCCCATCAATGCATTTCCCACGGACGATTACTATGCATTGCTGAGCAACAATGAAGGTGCCAATCTCAAAGGAGCCCTGGATATCAGCGTGGGGAGGCTTACCGTTACCACAGCACAGGAAGCTTTGGATGTGATTGAAAAAATTATCAACTACGATGTATCTCCCAACCGGTTTGGAGAATGGAGGCTGAAAACCGGGTTTTGTGCTGATGATGAAGATGGCAATTTACACATCAATGATGCCGATGGAATTGCAGTAGAGGCGTTTGCCAGAACACCCCTTATCAATCAGCAAAAAGTATATCTGGATGCTTACCGACAGGAGAACACACCCGGCGGAGAAAGGTACAACGATGCTACCGATGCCATCAATCAACAGATGGACCAGGGTCAATTGGCCTGGTGTTATCTGGGCCATGGCGGACCCAAGGGACTGGCGCAGGAAAGGGTAGTAAAATTGAATGATATACAGGCATGGAAAAATACAGATAAACTTGCGTTGTTGATTACTGCCACCTGTTCTTTTTCCGGGTACGATGATCCCAGCGTGTCTTCGGGGGGAGAATTGGCCTTACTCAATCCCAAAGGGGGTGCCATAGGACTGCTGACCACTACCCGACCCGTGTACGCCGACAAAAATAAGCGACTCACTTCCAACGTATTCAAAAATTTATACGCCAAAGAAAACGGAAAATCATTGTCTTTTGGTGAAATAATCAAACGCGCCAAAAATTCCTCTTCGCAGGATACTACAGAGGACAACGCGCGGAAGTTTACATTGCTGGGGGATCCTTCTCAATTGCTGGCCTTACCTGAAAACGACATAGTAATCACCCATATCAACGGAGAAGATGCGACGATATTCCAGGATACCATTGGTGCGTTGGATAAAATCAAATTTTCCGGAGAGGTTAGAGATTATAAAGGTACCCTACAATCGAATTTCAATGGCGAACTATATTTAACCTTATACGATAAAGCATCTGAGTTGAAAACCCTTGCCAATGACGAAGAGAGTTACGAAAAGAACTTCAGCCAGTATAAAAACATCATTTTCAAAGGCAGAGCTACCTGCATAAATGGCAAATTTGAAATCGAGTGCATTCTGCCAAAAGACATCAATTATCAGCTGGGCAACGGTCGTATCAGCATGTATGCCAACGACCAGGCTACCGATGCGGCAGGTTATTTTGGAGGGTTGACGATTGGAGGAAACAGCAACACCACTGTGAGCGATGATCAACCACCGGTAATGAATCTCTTCATGAATGATACAGAATTTGTTTCCGGAGGCATTACGGATGCCAACCCCAAATTATTGATCAAACTATCAGATGACAACGGTATCAATATTACCGGTAACAGCATTGGACACGACATAACGGCCCGGATAACCGGACCCGATTTTGATGAAGAAATAGTATTGAACTCCTTTTACACAGCTACACCCAACAATTATCAATCGGGTGAAGTAAATTATGCTTTAAGCAAATTAAAACCGGGTGTATATACGGTCAATGCCAAAGCCTGGGACATTGCCAACAACTCTGTTGAGGGCAGGACAGAATTCAGGGTTGTTGACAGCGACAATGACAAACTGGAAAGGGTGATCAACTATCCGAATCCGTTTACGACAAGCACAGAATTTAGTTTTGAGCACGATCTGGCCGGCCTGGAATTGCAAACCACAGTGAGCATATATACCATCAGTGGCAAGCTGGTGAAAAACATCAGTGAGCGCAAAATGGCAGAAGGATTTCGTTCTTCCAAAATCTACTGGGATGGCAAAGACGATTTTGGGTCAAATCTTGCTAAAGGCATTTACCTATACCGCATTGTGGTTTATGCCGTTAATGAAGGATTGAGGAGAGAGAGCAGTTTCCAAAAAATGGTGAAGTTGTAAATTCAACTTTTTGAATTTCAATTAATTAAAAATATTTTGGTTTGAATCGGGTATTCTGACAGAACCATATATTAAATATTTATTAAATATATATATCTTTGTAAAAAAATAGATTTTAATAAAACCTACCCTCATGATACTAAATCGGGTTTAAAGTCGTTAGACAATTGCCCGGTGAGGGTAAAACCGATGAAATAAGCCATAAAATAATACATTTGCAGAGCAAAAACCAGAAAAATCAAATTTGATGAAAAAAGTTTTTCCAATTTTAATAACCATCTTAGCTATATCCGGTGCCTTTGGGCAGTCTGTTTTTGATCCGGAAAAAAATTGCACCCTGGATGCCAATGGCAATTGTTTGCCAACTCCTATTCTAACGGCTATGCCTTTTTTGAGGATTGCGCCTGATGCCAGGGGCGGTGCCATGGGAGAAGCCGGTATTGTTGCCGATCCCTCTGCAGCATCCATGCATTACAACGCATCGAATCTGGCTTTTGCCGAAGATAAAAATGCCATTTCCCTCAACTTTACACCCTGGCTGAGGAATCTGGGACTCGATGATTTGTACCTGACCTATCTTGCAGGTTATACCAAACTCGACAAGTATCAAACCCTGGGTTTCAATGTCAGATACTTTTCATTAGGTTCGATATTTTTTACAGACACCCAAGGAGGGTCAACCGGAGAAGGCAGACCGCGGGAATTTGAAGTAGGCGCAGCCTATGCGAGAAAACTGGGTGATAATTTTTCTGCCGCGGTTGCAGGTAAGTTCTTGTTTTCCAGTTTAGCCCCCGGACAAATTTCGGGTGGTATCATTATCAACAACGCCACTTCGTTTGCTACGGATGTTTCGCTGACTTATCGCAAAAAAACCAAGATTTCCAACTACAATGGTTACTGGGCATTTGGTATGAACATCTCTAATTTAGGTGCCAAGGTTACCTATACCGACAACAACGACAAAGACTTTATTCCTACCAATTTGGGGTTGGGCGGTATGTTGAGGATCGACTTTGATGATTACAATACCCTGGCTTTTTGTCTGGATGTAAATAAACTGCTTGTACCATCACCGTGGTCTATTGAAAATCCGAAATGGGATGCCAACAACAACGACATAGCAGACTGGAGGGAAAAGACCTTGTTCCAGGGTGTATTTGGGTCGTTCAATGATGCACAGGCAGGTTTTTCAGAAGAGTTAAAAGAGTTTTATTACAGCATAGGTTTGGAATATTTGTATAGCAAACAATTTGCCGTACGCACGGGTTATTACTATGAAAATGCCTTAAAAGGTGCCAGAAAATTCTTTACCATTGGTGCGGGTATCAAGTACAATGTATTTGAATTCAATCTTTCGTATCTGGCTCCAAGTTCCATTCAGCGCAATCCATTGGACAATACGCTGAGGTTTGGGCTGAATTTCAACTTTACGGGTTTGAAAGATAGTCTGGAGGAAGAATAAGCATTAATAAGCATAAAAGAACATTCAAAGAAATACAGCATACATGAAATGGTTGATGATTTGGCCCTTACTATTGGTCTTGTCATGTAAGGGCAATGCAGAGACAGTTTCGATTGTAAAACAAAAAGATCCGGAACCGGTGATGGGTGGGCCTACCCACCTGACAATGACTTTCAAGGATTTTGAATTCAATGGTTTTGCCCGGTTGATAGGGTTTTATTCAGACCAAAATTATTTGGTTGATTCCACAGCCGTAACCAATGGTAAAATTGATTATGTCAATCCCAAAGGTTTGGTACAGGGAATTTATTATGTCATGTTCACGGGGCGTAAGGAATTTGTCCAGATTATCATGGGTGAAGATCAGGAGTTCGACATGCAGTTGTCTCTGTATGATCCATTGAATACCATGGTAATAACCGGTAGTCTGGAAAATGAGTTGTTTTATGACAACATGCGTTTTGAGACCAATACCATTGGTCCCAGGATGAACGAGTTGAATACCCAGGTAAAGAATACAGAAATGGGCAGCGAAGCCTACCTGGCCCTGAAAAAAGAGAGGGATGCACTGGAAGCTCAGCGTTTGCAAAAAATATACGACTTACGCGAAAAGTATCCCAAATTGCTTTTTACCAGCTACAAATACGGAGGACAGAACCCAAAGCTACGCGAAGACCTTTCGAAAGAACTGCAGGTCGTTCAATATCGCAAAGAATTTTGGGACAACGTAGATTTTTCTGATACCCGTTTGATTCGCACGCCGATGTTTGGTATCAAGCTCAAACGTTTTCTCAAAGAACTGACCGTTCAGCACCAGGATTCCATTTTGGTATCGGCACACCAACTGATGGCCAAAATCATGGATAAGCCGGAATACTACAAGGTAGTGGCCAACTACGTGGTGCTTACTTACGAGCCGGGCAAGTGTCCTATCATGGACGCGGAGAAAATATTTGTCGACATGGTAAGAAACTACTTTACCAGAGAGAGAGCGTTTTGGTCAGACACATTGCAGACCGATGCCATTCAAAGCAGAGCTACAGAAATGGCGCAGAGTCTGCTTGGACTCAAAGGACCTAATGTCATTTCCACAGACCCAATGGGTAAAAAGCAAGAATTGTTGGCCAAGACCGCAGATTATCTGATAGTTTATATGTTTAATCCGGATTGTGAACATTGTATGGTAGAGACACCAAAGTTGCATAAGTATTATCTGGAAAATAAAGATAAAGGCATTGATGTATATGCGATAGCCATTGATACAGATGATGCCAAATGGAAGGCATACATCAAAAAAAATGGGTTGTCATGGACCAATGTTCATGATCCCACCAACCGTTCAATTTACGCCAAATATTACGTTGATGTTACACCTGAGATATACGTGCTCAACAAAGAGCGTAAGATCATTGGCAAAAACCTAAAGACAGATCAGATTCAGATCATCATCGACAGGGATAAAAACAAAGGCAAGTAAATTACAGTATGCCCAGGTGAAGTCTGACCATGGATTTGGTCAGTACAAATAGTTTCTCCGCGTTGGGCACCCTGATCCTTTCTGACAAGAGGGTTGAAACAGGTTTTACGCGTATTTTTTCAAACAGGCGGAGGTAGTACTTAAATGCAGAATAAACACCCAACCTGCAGCAATCCGGCAGGTTTTTGATGCCTTCTCTTGCGTGAAGAAATTCAGCCCTGATTTCTTCTTCGATGCGCGCTTTGTCTTCTTTGGAAAAGTTGTTGAAATCTACATTGGGAAAGTAAACCCTGCCACGATCGCTGAAATCACTTTTCATATCCCGCAGAAAATTGACTTTCTGAAAGGCAGAGCCTAAGGATCTGGCCGGGGCCTCCAGCTCAGCATACAACTCAGGCTTGTGGCTTACAAAAACTTTCAGACACATTAAGCCCACTACTTCTGCAGAACCATAGATGTATTTATTGTACAGGTTTTGGTCATACACGATGTTTTTCAAATCCATCTCCATGCTATCGAGAAAAGCATCAATATGTTCATGAAGGATGCCATATTCGTTGACTACTTCCTGGAAGGCATGCAAAACCGGATTGAGGCTTACCTTTCTTTCAATGGCCAGGAAAGTTTCCTTTCTGAATTCTTCCAACAACAATTGTTTGTTGTCTCCTCTGTACGTATCTACAATCTCATCGGCCAGCCTAACAAACCCATAGATGGAGAATATGGGTTTTCTGATTTTTTTGCTGAACATCAAAATACCCAGGCTGAATGAAGTGCTGTAGTTTCTTGTGATGAGTTCACTGCACTTGTGACTTACAAAATTATACAGGTTATCCATGGTGTTTATAGGTTTTTAATGATGGAATGAGCAGCCATGCGGCCGGAAATAATAGAAGGCGGCATGCCCGGCCCCGGCAGTGTGAGCTGTCCGGCAAAATAAAGGTTTTTGAGTTTTTTGGATCTCATTGCCGGTTTCAGCAATGCAGTCTGCGATAAGGTATTGGCCAAGCCATAGGCATTGCCCTGGAAGGCGTGGTAATCGCTTTTAAAATCAGAAATTCCATAACTTCGTTTGTACACGATGTGTTTTTCGAGGTCGATGTTTTTGACTTCTTTCAATCGGTTGAAAACGATGTTGAGGTATTGGTCTCTTACCGACTCATCATCACCGGTGAGGCGCGTTGATACGGGGATCAGGATGAACAGGTTTTCTTTATCAGGAGGGGCTACTGTGCTATCTGTAACCGAAGGTGCACACATGTAAAAGAGTGGGTTTTTGGGCCAGGTGTGGGTGGTATAGATCTCTTCAGCGTGGCTGTCGAAATCCTCATCGAAAAAGAGGTTGTGGTGCTTGATGCCTGGAATTTTTTT
>CALJKQ010000320.1 GCA_937973565.1 uncultured Saprospiraceae bacterium
ATTGAAATACTTTTATTTTCAGCATTGATCAAAGGGCTGCCCAACAATTTCAAGGTGATTGCAAAACCATTAACGTCCATTTCCTGCTCTGGAATGGCATCGGAAAGGGCTTCATAAACCAGTGTCTCTAACGCTCTGTTGGCAATTCTGCATTCAAATCCAATCATTTTCTATCCCTTTTCTAGCTTAATTTTTTCTCATGGCCACGAAGGCACCCTTATATCCCAGTTTGGCCACTTTTTGTTTGATTTCTTCAGCCTGGACTACATCATTAAAAGTTCCCAATTGGTATTTGTAGTATCCGTTTTCTTCAATGATATAAATATCGCCAAGATGCGCCAAGCCATTCATTACCTTGGTATCAATTTTCGACTTCATTGCCGCCAGTTGAATGGTGTAACCTCCCGGTTTGTTTTGGCCTGTGGCTCTTTCATCATCCCCAAGGTCTTTTGGGACTTGTTTGCCCGACAAAGATGCAGGAGTGGCTGCTGTCACGGGTTCCGGTGCTTCTCTGACAATGGGCTTGTCAAAAAACGACGACAATGCAGACGTGATGGATTGACAAATCTTGTTTTGGCCTTCTTCACTACCCAGTCTTTCTTCTTCTTCCGGATTGCTTATGAAGCCGGTTTCGATTAAAACGCTGGGCATAGTAGCTCTTCTTAATACCGCAAAACCGGCTTGTTTTACTCCCCTGGAAGAACTCAGGCCCCGGTTGGCAAAGTTGGATTCGATCTTTGAAGCCAAATCCAGACTTTTTTCAAGATACGCATCCTGAAAGGAAGAAAGTACGATATATCCTACCGGTGAGTTGGGGTCATAACCTTCATAATTGCTTTCATAGTCATTTTCCATCAGGATCACTTCGTTTTCTCTTTGTGCAACAGCAAGGTTTTCAGCTGCCCTGTGCAAGCCCATGACAAAGGTTTCTGTTCCTTTTGTCCGGGTATTGGAAATATAATTGCAGTGGATGGATATAAACAAATCTGCCTTTTTCTTATTGGCTATGCCTACGCGCTGATATAGGGGTAAAAATACATCGGTAGTACGTGTATACTCCACTTCGACATCAGGCAATCTTGAGGTTATCATCTTCCCTAGTCTAAGCGACATCTGCAAGGCGAGGTCTTTTTCTTTGAAATTTTTACCCAGAGCCCCGGAATCATGCCCTCCGTGGCCGGCATCGATCACAACAAGCCTCTTTTTAGGCTGACCTATCAGATCATCTGGACGGCAAAAAATAGGAAGGGTCGAAAATGACGAAACAATTAAAAAAATCGTTAAACGTAAGAATAGGATATTCTTGCTATTTTAAGACCTTTGTGCGAAATCTAAATCGGAACAAATATAATACTTATCTGTAATTAATAAGTTATTTGAAATCAATATTTAATAAAATATTACTTTTTTTAATATGTTGGTTGTCGGCTTCATATGCTTTTTCGCAAGTAACTGATAACAAAGCTATTGCATCTGGCGTCAGGTTGGATTCTACGCGGGTATTGGATACCATCAAAACCGATACCCTCAAAAATAAGTACAGAATTTCTAAGGATGCGATCACTTCGGTCGTCAAGTACGGAGCTGTGGATTCCAATTTTACAGATATAGAAGTTAAAGAGGTGCATCTTTATGGCCAGGCCTTTACCGATTATGAAACGATTAAATTGAAAGCAGATTATATCGTTTTTAATTTTGATAAAAATGAAGTCAGCGCTTTTAAAGCCCGGGATACCCTACCCAGGATTGTAGAAAAACCCAGTTTTCAGGATGGAGAGACCAAAGCCGGGTTCTCAGAAATGCGTTATAATTTCGAAAGTCACAAAGCCATTGTAAAGACGCTGACAACCCAGGAGTCCGAGTTTTTTTTAGTGGGTGAAACATCCAAATACGTGGGAAAGGAAAATGATACCCTCTCCAATGAGGATAAGTTTTTCAATCAAAATGCCATCATCACCACTTGCAATCATCCCACGCCCCATTTTGGCATCAGGGCCCGCAAGATGAAATTCATACCCGATAAGATTGCGGTCATGGGTCCAGCCCAGCTGGAAATAGCAGGCATACCCACCCCTATTGTATTGCCATTTGGTTTTTTCCCGCTCATCAAAGGCCAATCATCAGGACTTATTTTTCCCAGTGATTTTCCCTACGACAACAATTATGGGTTTGGATTAAGGGGAGTAGGTTATTATTTTCCCATCAATGACTACATGGATGCCAAAGTCACCGGTGATTTTTGGACACGAGGCAGTCATGCTATCCGGGTGTCAACCCAGTATAAAAAAAGGTATAGTTATACCGGCAATGTAGAAGTTACCTACGCCAACAACATCCTTGAAAACAGCAAGGGAGTGCCGGTTTCCAATAAGTCTTTTGGATTGCGAGTAAGTCACAGTCAGGATTCAAAAGCCCACCCATATCGCACCTTGAGTGGATCCATCAACCTTGAAACCAATCGAAATACCCAGCGAAACAATTACGACTACAATAGCATTACCAACAACAAACTCACTTCAAATTTTTCGTATAGCTACAAATGGCCCGAATCACCATTTTCCTTCAGAGCGTCGTTTGCCCACAACCAGGACAACAGACTGAGGGTCGTTAATATTACCTTACCCGATGCCAGATTTGACATGACCAGTGTTCAGCCCTTTAAACGCAAAAATGCAACGGGTGATCCGCTTTGGTATGAGAACATTACGGTTACCTACAATGCCGGATTTAGAAACATGGTAAAAACGACAGACACCACGCTGTTTACGAGAGCAACCCTGGATAAAATTGAAACCGGTTTCTCCCATCAGGCAACGGTCAATACGAGTAGCAGAATATTAAAGTATTTTAGCGTAACTCCACAACTGTCATACCAGGAAGTATATTTTTTAAAAACCCTGGAAAAGACTTTTGATCCAACGTGGGTGCTCGATACCATCGATCTGGGGCCGGACTCTGAAGGGAATCCCAGTACGGATATCAGGGTTTTGAAATACGGGACCGTCAACCAGGATCTGGCTAAAGGATTTGAGGCCTTTAGAAAATTGAATGCTTCGGTTTCGCTGTCAACCAACATCTTTGGAATTTATACCAAGAATACCGGTTTTTTCAGGGGTATACGCCATTTGATGAAACCCACCATTTCTCTGAATTTATCGCCCGATACCGAGCTCAGGTACCGCAAATTTGTAACTACTACTTCAGAACCCGGTAAGACGGCGGGCGAATACTACAATCCTTTCGCTACCGGACCTTTTGCCCAATCGCTGTCCGATGAACAGTTTGGTCTCAATTTCACCATCGGCAATACGCTGGAAATGAAATACAGGGGTAAAAAAGATACCGTTGATAAAAAAGTAAGTCTGGTCAACAACTTTGACATTCTCTTTAATTACAATTTCGCGAGGGATACATTGAAATGGAGCAATTTTGATTTGGGAGGAACTTCCAATCTGTTCAGAGGACTGAGCAACCTGCAATACAGAGCGGTCTTCACGCCCTATGAAATCAATTATAAAACCGGCGCCCGTTACGATCAGTTTCTGGTCAACAGGGCCAACAACAAAAAGCTTTTCCAACTTATCAATTTGAGTGTAGGGCTAAATACGGGATTTACCTTTTCACAGCTCAAAAATCTGTTTAGAAAGAAGATCGATGATCCGGCAAACAAGTCAGAGAAATCTGAAACGAAATACTCCAAGGCAAGCATGACTACCTTGTTTGATGAATTGAGGTTTAGCCACTCATTGGCATTTACCATGAGTAAAACCAAAAACGGTACAGATACACTGTTCCTTTCGGTGCACTCATTTAATATAGTGGGCAATATTCCCCTTAGTAAAAACTGGAAATTTATCATTGGCAGTATCAGTTATGATCTTTTGGCTAAGTCATTGGTTTACCCTTCTTTTGGTTTCAGCAGAGATCTCCATTGCTGGAATATGAATTTTGCGTGGCATCCCAACACCGGTGTTTATACATTTTTCATTGGTGTGAAATCAGGAGCGCTCAATTTCCTCAAATACGATTACCAGCAACCTTACATACCCCGCATTTAAGGTCTTGTTGAACAGTTTAAATTTTGTACATTTATCCAAAATTCATTTCCATGGAGCAGCACAGCCATTTGCCGCCGTTTGCCCTCAGGCCCCGGTTCAAAGCCGAAGTGCCGTTTGGGGTCGAAGAAATTGGAAGTAAGATCAAGGCCTCATTGCTGCAAAATAAAAATCATGTACTCGGCAAAGTGGTAGGGAATATGGCTGTTTTGTCAATACCTGAAAGCGAAAGACATTTCTGGTCTCCACAACTCACATTGGGTATGGACACCACGGATACGGCAGGTGTGACGATGCTTAGAGGCATGTATGGGCCCTCCACTTCCGTTTGGCTGGGTTTTGTCTTCACCTATGGCGTTTTGGGTATTATCGCATGTTTTTCGCTCATCATAGGAAGTAGTCACTGGATGATGGGCAAGCCGGCCAATGAGCTGTATTTAGCTTTGATTTGTGGTATGGGCATAGGTGGCATGTATTTGATTTCATTCTCCGGCCAAAAAATCGGGGCTGATCAAATGCAACGACTGCATGAGTTTGTAGAAAATTGTCTCCATCAACCCATCATTTCTTCTGCCGCTGATCCTGAATAAGTTCCAAATTATATTTTAAATTAATATTTAACACCTTAGTGATGTGTGAGTAACATATTAATCTATAATACATAATAAAAAAATAATTATATATCGACATTGATTGTTTTCTTAAAATAATATGTGGTAATTATGGATTTATTATTCATATTGTTCCATAAAATTTTGAAAATATCTAAAGTGTTAAAAATGTGGATATTATTTAAATAAAGGCATTCCCATAATCGACCACAAGATTCTATATTTGCACCCCTATGAGATTAAAACAGCTCCATATTAAAGGGTTCAAGAGTTTTGCCAATGATACGGTAATTCACTTCAATGAAGACGTGATTGGTATCGTGGGGCCAAACGGCAGTGGTAAGTCCAACATTGTGGATGCCATCCGTTGGGTTTTGGGTGAACAAAAAAGCAAGGAACTTCGTCTGGAGCAAATGGCCGATGTCATCTTCAACGGGACCAAAACCCGCAAAGAAGCTCCCTCTGCAACGGTAGAACTCATTTTTGACAATGACCGAGGGCTTTTGCCAACGGAGTACCAAACAGTCAATATCTCCCGTACTTTGTATCGAAGTGGAGATAGCGAATACCGCCTCAACGATGTTGTTTGCCGATTAAAGGATATCAAATCACTTTTGGTTGATACCGGCATCGGGTCCAACTCTTATGCCATAATTTCACTGGGCATGGTCGATGATTTGTTGTACGACAAAGACGACTCCAGAAGGTACATGTTCGAGCAGGCAGCCGGTGTGAGTAAATACAAATCGAGGAAAAAGGAAACGCTGTTAAAACTCAACAGTACATCTTCTGACCTGGATCGTGTTTCTGATCTTTTGTTTGAAATCGAGGGAAATATGAAAACCCTGGAGAAGCAAGCCAAGAGGACCAGAAAATACTTTGAACTCAAAGAAGAGTATAAAACGCTGGCGGTTCAGAATGCGGTTCGCTCCATGCAAAACCTCAAGGAAAGGTATAAAAAAGCCGGACAGGACATCACCGAAAAACAGGATACGTATTCTGCCATCAATGCCGAGGTATTGGGCAAGGAAGCCAAGCTGGAAGCTGAAAAAAAACAAAATCTGGAACAGGAGCTCAATGTTGGTCAACAGCAAAAAGAGCTCAACGACATCGTTGCTAAAATCAGAAATCTGGAGAACGATAAAAGCCTGCTCACACAAAAGATTTCTTTTAAAAAACAAAGCCTGCACAATGCAGATGCAGTGTTAACAGAGAGCAAGGTTTCGCTCGATCTGCTCAGAGATGAGCTGGTAAGATTGGAAAAGCTGATTGAGGAAGAAAAACTTGTAGAAAATCAACTTACTGCCAGATTACAGGAAAAGCAAAATGAACTCGCAGGGGCTCGTCAGGTTCAGGGCAGTGCCAAAACTGAATTTGAAACCAAAACAAAGCACATTCAGGAGCTGCAAAAGCAACTCTTCGATATCGATAAAGACATTGCTGTTACTGCCAACCAGGTAGCTTCACTGAAGTCTGAGAACCAGCGATCCAATGAGGAAATCAAAACCTATAAGGAAGAACATACTTTGTTGGATCAGGATTTGTCGTCCCTGACCTCAAAATTTAAAATTGCTTATGAAGAGCTTTCTGCATTGAAGGAAAGAGAAACACAGCGTAAGCAACAAATTATTGAAGCAGAACAACAGCGGGAAAAGTTATCCGAAGAGTTGGGCAAAGTAAACAGAACCCTGGATGCCAGGCAGAATGAGTACGACCTGCTCAAAAGTATGATTGAAAATTTTGAAGGATTCCCCGAGTCCCTGAAATTTTTATCTTCTCAGTGGAGAAAAGATGTGCCGGTATTATCTGATTTGTTGGATGTGCAGGAAGAGTATAAGTCGGTCATCGAACAGTACCTGGAACCCTACCTTACCTACTTTGTAGTATCCGATGTAGGTGAAGCCGGCGAGGCCATCCGTATGCTGGGTGGTGCCCAAAAAGGAAAGGCCAATTTCTTCCTTCTCAACAGGATTAAATATGAAAGTTCAGCCCCTCTTTCCATTCCACTGGCCAAGCCGGCGATAGAATGTGTAAAGGTGGATGTCAAATACCAATCGCTACTCTCCTACTTGCTGCGTGATGCCTATATTTTTGATGGTAGTCTCGACGATTTTAAATACGACAGAGAATTTGACAATGTAAATTTTTTATCCAAATCGGGCAGCTTTCTGAAGACGCAGTTTACCATTTCCGGTGGATCGGTGGGGCTTTTTGAAGGCAAGAAGATCGGACGAAAGAAAAACCTGGAAAAACTCGAGCAGGTTATAAAAGAAGGAGAAGAGCAAAAGCAGAAGTTGTCTCTTGATCTGGAGAAAGTAAGAAATCTGGTAGTTCAACTGAAGGGCTCTGACAAGACCCTGGAGTTGGATCAGATGATGGCTGATATCCAAAAGCTGGAGCAGGAAAAAACCAGATTGAACGTCAGTTTGGAAAATCTCGCGCAGAAAATCAAAGATGGTGAGACACGCATCATCAGAAACCGGCAGCAGATTGAATCTCTGGAAGAAAAGCAGAGAACACTGGAAGTTGACAAGATTGGTTTCAAAAGGGAGTTGGATGAAGAGGAGCAAAACATAAGGAGCAACAACACCGATCTGGACCAGTTGACCGAAAGACTCAATAAAGCTTCAGAAGCATTTAATGAGGCGAATATAGATGTGATCAAACAGCAAAACCTGTTGACCAATCATCTGAAAGACCTCGAGTTTAAGAAGTCCCGGATGGCCGAAATTTCTGATAGAATAGGGACTGAAACCCATCGCAAGGAAGTTGATATTTTGGAGCTGGAGCAGGCCGAGAACCACAAGATAGAATTGGAGAATCA
>CALJKQ010000321.1 GCA_937973565.1 uncultured Saprospiraceae bacterium
TTTCTGATACCAATCAAAACGGGCAGTCAGGAATTTCAGCCAACGTCGATCGGCTGTTTAACAGCATTAAAGAAATCGGTTATTCTTGCAGGTGCGTGAAAAACAAATAGCCAGTATAGCAGCTTTTAGCGCTTTATAATTTTTCCATGGGCAACCATTTGACTATCTTTAATCAATGCAATATGATACCATCCCGACACCCAACTTTCAATCTGTATTTCGATAGCAGCTTGATCACCAGTGTTTAAAATGGTCTTAATCAGCCGTTGTGAGCTATCCCAAATTTTAATTTCATCTATGCTCAGGCTGCTTTCCCATTGAAGTGAAATCCATTGCCCAGCAGGGTTAGGATTGATCTTTAGATCAACATCTATCGATGTAGACGCATCCACAGAGGTTAAAAATGGTGTCAATCTGACATCAACCCACTCATAAGAAAATTGATCCTCCAACCATTGGATATACGATGTCAACCAATACAAATCTGCCTTGCCGTGGGGTGAGCCTCTGAAATAATTGCTCACTTCTTCATTGGACAAATCCTCCACCCACAAATCAAGTGGTACCACCATGCCAAACATTTCAGGGCTCAGACCAATGCCTTCATCTCCGCTCCACCTTGAAAAATAAGGGCTATGGTTCAACCACCAGAGAGGAAACATTTTTTTACCTGCTCTGTGCCTTTGTAGTACCTGTGACTTTAGATCCTCGTGATCACCCATGTAACGGGCTACTTCCGGTGTTAAATGTAAAAAAATATGGCCACGGTGTATATAACCATCCTTCCTCTCTCCATAGGGTCCATCCCAGTTATTAGGGTACGGGGCATCCCAACCCCGTGTACCATGGTAAGCAAAAGAATCAACCAAAGATAATTCCAGTCCATAATTTAGCTGTTGGTCAAGCTTAGTTCTGGCCACTTCTATTTGGGTTTCATCGCCTACCCATTCAGCAAGCCTGGCCATGCCTATGTGTGCCCCATAAGTGCCATAAAGGTTGCCACTGTCCCAATGGTTTTCATGGGCCCTGCTGTTGTACCATTCTTTGATATTATCATAATACAGAGAAACCAATATACTGTCATTGCTCCTATAAGCAAAATGCCAAAAATGATAGACAGCCTGCATGGTAGGCCTGAAATTGCCAAAAGGCGAGTCGATATTCCAGTCTGTATTTACCGGAAACAATTCACTCCGCTTGCCATAACTTCTGTCAACCGGATGGTCGGCCCATGGCCTTTGAACCTCATCCTCCATGAGTTGATGTACTATATCCTTTGTGCGGGTTTGCAAATCAGGACTCATGTGTGGCCAGGCCCAAGCCAAAACGGATAAGATAGCGGCGGGCTCCTGATAAATAAAATACGATTCCGATAATTGATCTGCGTAACGGAGGGATAAAGGCCTCCAGGGAAATCCTGTAAGCAGGCTGTCAAGATACACGTGCAATGGATGTGTACTTAACACTGCTATGTCTTCTGTTATGGGTTTACGGTATTCCCATAAATAGGTATCCAAATTTTGGACCTGACCATGGGCGTTGGTACCCATGATCCATAAACTATATGCAATTGCAATCTGGTATATTTTTGACTTCATCATCTGGCTGTTTCAAGGCATACAATGCCAAAATGTTCTGCAATGTATATTTTTCCACCGGCAAAAGCAGGGGGTGTCCTACCTTCTGTGGGTCTGTTGGGCATTCGGTAGGGCCCATAAGATCCTGCAGGCAGTTCAGGTCTTTGATCAACGTAATTGACATCTGCTCCTGAAAAATTGCCCCCATCGTTATATCGGATTGGAGACACCACCAATCGGGCTATTCCTTGTTTCATATCTATCATCTGCGTCCCCCGAAATGCCTGGCGAAGCCAAACCTGGTCACCGGCTACTGACATTGCATAAAGATTGTCTGTTTCCAAGGGCCACATACCGGACAATTGGCCCGGATCAATTCTCCTTCTGCCTCCTGTTATGGTATCAATGGCAGATATATCCAGGCTGTATTTTGTGCCAAAAGCAGATTGAGCCGTCAGGGTTGGAAAACGGGTCTTCCACCAGGTCAAAACGCGATCCTCGTTGTCAACCACCACCGATGGTGCGGGAAATCCAACGCCATCCACCGGTCCTGCCGGAATGACAAAATCCTTGCTGAGGTCATTTGTATCCAATGCAAAAACGTGTTCCCAGTCTTTGGATGCATCAGGCCAGCTGCCCCCGTTGTCATCGCCATCCAACCATCTTCGAATAAAGGCTTCTTCCTCTTCGAAGTTAGCTGCCTCATCCATAAGGTTTTCCATTACATACTCACTACCTAATATGGAGAACGATGCAGAAGTAACCCACACTTTTGAACCATGAATCACCGGATGTGTAAACCTGAAATGTTGACCGGTAAGTCTTGTAGTTGATACTACCTGTCCATCATCCAGAGAAAGGGCGTAAAAAAACATGTCATCACTGCCCACATAAATGAAATGGTCGGATGCAGCCATATTTCCCGTCACTCCGGCACGCAGTTGTTGTTTCCATAGGATTGTGCCGTCCATCGCCAAACAAATTACTTCGCCTAGTTGATTGGCTACAAGGATACGACCCTTTTGGATAAGTACATGCCCGGAGATGGCAAACCAGGTGGGTACCTGCCAAAGCAATTTGCCCGTGGCGGCATGAAGTCCTTTCACGGATCCATGTATGTTTGAAAAAACAACCAAGGTATCCAATATTCCGGCTGTAGAGAGGCATGGAGCTCCAAGGTCATAACGCCACAGGGTCGCTCCTGTTTCGCCATCCAGGCCATATGCCCAACCTTCCAATGTTGCAAAATAAACCCTGTTCTGTATGTCTATAATCGGTTGTATGGTCCCCGCCAAACTGTGATCAACGCTGTCTCTTATCGGAAAATTATATCCGGGCCTCGAATCCAGGTCGTCATCCCATTGGGCCTCACTGTTTTTATTCTGCAACACATGATCTTTACCCGTCCAAATCCAGCGCACCCTGTACGGTGCTTCGATATTGCTTTCCACCCTACCCTGCCTGGCAGCGTTTTGTTGAAACTGGGGCCAGGATTGTCCACCGGCAATGTGGGAGTAGAATACACCCATCATCACCATTAACCAATATACATATTTAGCAACCATTCTTATATATTAATATTTTCGTTAATATGTATACGTCTATTCTGTTACCTGCCATTTTTACTTCCATAAATCACTCAGATTTTATTTTCGCTCCATTACCTTATTTTTCATAACGTCAAATAAGTAAAAATCCTTACCACCATATTCTTTAAACACAACCAAATACCCTGGTGCAAGTGGCAGTTTATTATACTCTCCATCAATTTCCACAGCATCGGCAACTTCTGCTCTCTTGATTAAATCCTGGTCATAAATGGCAAACTTATCCTTCGTACTATAGCTTCCGGGAATTTGAGCTATCAATTTCACGACATAGTAACCATTGATCTTTTCGGTCAATGCATTGTAACATTTCCCTAGGCTCAACACTTTGTAATCCGATGAAATAATAAATCGCTCTCCTTCATCTGCTGCTGTACCGAATCCACTTCTGGAATCAAAATAAAGTTCCTGAAACTGAAAGGGGGTAAGCACCTGGCCCTTACTGGTAGCCAAGGCCCATCTGCCATTCTTCTTTACTTTAAAATAAAAGGAATCTATCACTTCCATTTCATCAAAATCCGCTTCAAAGATGACATTACCTGAAGTGTCTATCACCTGGCTTACCTGCTTGCCATCTCTTTCTATGGAAACTGTGGTAGTAATACTACTCATTGAGAAAGGTTGTGCTTTTGCATACTTAAGATCCAATGCTATTTTACCTCCTTTGTTTAGATAACCGTACAACATTGCCGGCTCCCCTAATGACTTTATCTTTTCAACGGCAAGTTCCATTGACAGTTTTTCCAAATGCAAAGAATCTATTTGCTTTATAAAATTCAGATCCTTAAGTTTTCCAACCAATACCCTGTTTTGAAAAAAATCGGAGCCCCTTCCTCTATCTACCATGAAAAAATCTTCTGCACATGTTTTATTTCCCCGGGAATCAAATACCCTAACGACCCTCTCATCATAATAATGGAGCATAAATAAACCGGGCATTATGAATTTGAAAGTACCATAAAATGGCTGAACTATCCATTTTCCCTTGTAATCGCAGATACCCATTCGGAAATACACTTTATTCTTGGCTAAATCGGCATCATTTACCACACAAAGTGTACCCGGATTCTCATCCATATACCTATGCCAATCAAAAGGCATTGAATAACCAGCCGGCGTAATTATTTTTAACTGATCATTGTAAACCTGGGCAGACGGATGCGTACTTTGAGCAGTTTGACACATGTACACTGACTCTTTGCTGGCCGGATCATAAACCATCTCAATGCGATCATAAACACCAGGTAGTACCTCGAAGCCATTTTGATCGACCAATTTAAATTTCTTATTTACTTTTTCACTTTTGTACTTATTAGGACCAAAATTATAAGCAGCTAACCTCTGCTTCTGGGAAAATGAATCTATGAGCGTGCCCGAAAAATCAAAAAGCATATAGGTGTCCTTTGCATCATATGCCTGTATGTTGGCCCTCTTACAATCCACAGTCAGACGCCAATCATTTGACAAGGCAAGGACTTTTTTATTTTCACTAATATTTTTTACAACCACTTCACGGCCCCTTTTCATGATAGCCAAGTCATTACACTCTACTAAACTGATCTGCTCCCATTCCGGTGCTTCAATTATGGTTTTATTGGCAGCTGCCAAGCCAAAATGATCCTGCCAGGACTTCTTTTTACTAAACACATATACATCCTTGAGTCGCGTTGGAGAAAGGGAAGTCACACTGTCCATCTCAAAGCAAGGCACCAACATGGAATCAACCAGGGTAGCTTTAACTTCAGAAAAAATAGTCAAAGAAGGAAAATGGTCATGTTTAGAGATATTGTATGTGGTTGGATACTTTTCTTCTCCATCCAGCGTCAAAACACCCTGCTTTCCTTTGCTGCTGGTAATTATATATTTTCGGGCACCGATTTTAACCAGATCCCCTGTGTATTCACTATGAGAGAATTTAGTTTTGAATTGCGCATCATAAACAATAAATCCCGGGCCTTTGTTAACCAATACTCCTCCGTTAAAAATAAAAGGAGTCGATTCAGAGGAATCTACCACTTCACCTCGTGGGTTAAATATATAATACAATGTAACTGGATTTTGGGCAGCATTTTTAATCTTTCGACTCATATAAAACGCGTGATCAAAGTGTCTATACGCTCTTCTGTCATACCTAAATGTAGTCATGGGTTTCTTACCATTATACAGGGCAAACATGCCTTCTTTCTTACCCGTAAATAGTCTATCACTCAACAACTGTCCTTCCTCAAAACTATCATTGACATACTGTGTACCGGTAGAATCTATGAATGCGACACGCTGATCTCTGGTACTAATCATAAACAAATTGTTGATGACATCATAGTTCAGGTTTTGAACATTGTAATCTGGCTGCAGGATTTTGTTTCCGTAGGCTTTGTAAGATGGCAATAATTGATTGGGATTGATGTAATACCTCACATTGGCAAACAAGTCAATCACACATAACAAACCTGAGCCCGTTTTTCCTTTGTATTCCTGATTTCCGTTGTAGACCCTTTTAATTTCAGGTCTTCCTGCATATCCCTGGCCTTGTGCGCTGATGATGAAATCCAAAATCATTTTGCCTGTCCAGTCAAATACACCCCATAAGCCCTCTTTCTTGAGCATGATTAACTTCAGTTCAATATCTATGGCTACATCATCATACACAGGTGCAATGATTTCTTTTTCATTTGCATCCTGTACCCCATATTTCAAGCCTGCTTTGAAAGGCACCCTTACATCCGCTATTTGGGCAATGCCGGTCAACCATAACATGGCAAAAGTAAAAATCATCAATCCCTTTTTCATAACCCTGTTTTTTTTTAAAACCCATCTATTACTTCCTGCAATTCATAGTCTGCATCCTTCGCAGTTCCTTTGATTACAGCCCTGGGGAACTTATTTAATATATTTGACCTCTCATCAACACTAAAATCCATATTAATGAGGTGCAGTTCTTTTAATTTGGTTTGTTTCTGAACAAAAGCATCTATACCTTTCAAAGAAGTGCCTCCGCTTATTGACAACTTATTGAGTTGGTTGATCCCCAAATCCAATGTTTTCAGCTTTCTACAATTACTAATGCGCAACAATGATAACTTTTCCGGATTGGCAATTGGCGCTATGTTTTCGATGCTTAAATTGGATAAATTTAACTCTCTGAGTCCAGTCATTTCACTTATCCGGGGCACCCATTCATCTTTGTAACAATAGAATATACCGATGTCTTCCATCTTTCCAGTGTACCTATCGAGGTCAATAACTTTCAGGTCCTTTGAAGAAGTCTGATACAATATTGCGCCGGTTTTTAAGTGAACCAACTTAGAATCTTCATTAGGACCCGAGAGCAAAACCCTTTCGTGAACCACGGCATTACAATTGTAGCCTGTAGTTTCATATACCCGTTTCATGGTCTGAATGTCATATAGAAAACTCTTTGATTTAACCTTTGGATCATCAAGATAAAGTTTTACATATTTTTTAGAGACCGGTTGTATATAATTCACTCCAGGAGGCAACTTTATCGGTTTACCATTGGGCTCATACATTTCCCATTTGTCCTCTCCACTTTTTTGCCTCCTGCTCAATATGATATGGCCACCCTCTCCGACTTTTTCATCTATGACATTATCTACATCCAACAAAACTTTGCCCAACTTATTAATGAAAGCGATCGGTCTGCCATTGTAAGGTAAATTGTAATCCCTTAAAAATTCAATCATAGAAACCCCCTCTTTAAACTCATGCATATTTATTATTTCCTTGCCCGGAAACAAAGCCGATACTTGAATTAAAATGTTCCCTTTGGCATCAATAACATAAGGTCTGTAAACTGGCATGCCCTTTTGTGATGATTGTTGCATTAACACAATAGACACACCCTCATGAAAACGAGTTATACTTCGCGCATTTTTCATTGAGTCGGGCAAGATCTTTACTTCGTGCCCCAGTTCATTGATAAACATCCAGGCCCCGGGATTAACAGCTGCTTTTCCATCTGAAAAAGAAGAAGCAGATCTATATCCTTCTTTTAAGAAGATAATCGATCCGGATTCATCTATAAAAATAAATCGTGTTGCCAAATACAATTTTTCATCTACCGCAATGGATGCTAGATAAAAACCCCCTTGCTTCGCTGCCACTCCTTTTAAGCCAGGTGGTAACCAGGCTTTAGTTTCACCATTTTTATCCAATAACTGAAAAATATTATTTCCTCTCTGTTTTACCAGCAACGGAAATCCATTAAATGGATAGGCAAAACTTCTGTGTATATTATTCCTGCCATCGTCTCTAAAAATATCTGAATTAATGAACTCAAAATTTTCGTTGAGTTCAAAAAAAACTTTTCCGTTGGTATCCAGTAATATTTCCTTCTTACCCGGTACCAATATTAGCAAGCGCTCCTGTGCTTTCATTGCAATTAATAAAAAACAAGCAAACAGTGTCCAAAATGTCTTTTTCATTGGGAAGTATTGTAAACCCTGTAAATATAATAATTTAATGAAAACAAGCCCTGATCAGGTGGAATTTTGATTTTTAAATAATTTTGATTCTACATATTTATATTTATGCAAAAAAGTTGTATTATTGATTGAAAAATAAATTAACCTATGAGAAAATTTGTTTCGCTTTTGCTATTCCTGTTCTTTTTTAGCCCGATCGTTTCATGGGCTCAATGTCCTACAACCGACCTGGTTATTAAATCTCAAGCCGATCTAAATAGTCTTTTCAACTCTTACCCCAATTGCCACAAACTCACCAAATCGATAACTTTTGACAACCCTGCCACCTCTACATTTAGCAACTTAAACCTGATGCTGAATATAGATACCATCCTGGGAGACCTTAATTTGAGAATAAAAAGCATGCCGACTCTCCAGGGTTTTTCAAATATCAAATACATTGGAGGTAATCTTAATTTCAATCAACATGACAAATTACTTGAGTTGCCTTCCTTTGATTCATTGCAACAAGTAAAAAAAGATATAAACATAGGTAACAACAGAAGTTTAACTTCCATACGTGGATTTGATAGGCTTAATAAAATAGGAAGCTTGAATATTGGAGAATGCGAAAATCTCGATACAATTGATGCCTTCCATAAATTGCAAAGCCTCACAGGCGGAATGTTCATCAACTTTTTAGTAAAGATAAAAATCATACAAGGCTTTGAAGAATTGGAATATTGCGGAATTTCTATCAATATGGATTTAACATGGAGCGAGCATTTAACCGCCATCCCCTCTTTTAACAAACTTAAAAAAGTAAAAACCAGTTTTAACATTACGGATGCAAGAATTCTTAATTTTCAGGGGCTACAATCCTTGGATTCTTTAGGATACAATCTTAGTCTATCACTTCCACTTGCAACGAGTATTCAAATCGCAAATAAAGCTCGATATATTTATAGTATTACATTTAGCAATTGCCCGAAACTCGACTCAATAGAGGGTTTCGATCTTCTCTCATCTGCTAACAACATTTCAATAAATTTACCCGTTCTCACTCAACTTTCCACCTTTCCCAATTTGGAGAAGGTGAAAGGTAGATTGAATTTTAACGTGCCCAATATGTCGACATTTGATATTTTACCCAAGTTGAAAGAAGCAGGCGAAATCTATTTCAGTGCCAATAAAGCTAATTACTTTCAGGTCGCACCTTTGCTAGAAAAGGTCAGTGGTCCGATGCTCTTATCCGGTTTTAAGGCCCTTAGCTGCAATCATTTCAATCAACTATCGGAAGTAAATGGTGCACTTGACTTAATTTTTTCGGATATAAATTCTTTGCCACAATTTGATTCATTGCTTTATGTCAGATCATTAACCATTCATGGAACCTTTAATAATAAACGCATTGACGGATTTAACAACTTACATACTATAAAAGAAAACTTAAGCATCGATAATCAATCGTTGGTGGATAGTATTGTTGGCTTCCAAAAACTAAGATACTGTGGCGGTCAAATGAGCATTAACGGTAACAAAAAACTGATCTATCTCAATGAATTTCCCTTACTCGATACGCTGGGAGGATTGAGCCTTACGGAAAACAACAAATTAACGTCTCTCAATGGTTTTAATAACCTTAAATACTTGTATAAGCCCCAAATTCGTGGAATCTACATTTATAATTCTAATGCTCTGGCTTCCATAAATGGCTTTGAAAATCTGGACTATTGCGGTGAAATCAACATTTCAAACCAGGTTTCACTTAAAAAAATAAGTGGCTTTACACTATTGAGAGAAGTCAACGGGGACATTACTTTTCAAGGCAGAATTCAAGAATTACCCGACTTAAATAACCTGGAAAAAATTGGGGGAAAACTTTTCATCAATGATCAGGAATTGATAAAACTTCCTACTTTCATCAAACTTCATTCCATATTAGGCGATCTCTGGATTTGGGCATTGAATAATATTTCCGATTTGGGGCAATGGCCTTCATTGCGCATTGTTAAAGGCACCATTTCAATTAACAACTCAAATCTTATTTCCCATCTCTCGGCTATCAGCAAAGTTGACCCCTCTTTTGTTACAAAACTTGAATTGTTTAGAAACAATAAACTTGAAATCTGTAACAATCCTTTTGTTTGTGCCTATTTGGCTTTAGGCAAACCCTATGATATCAATACCAACGCACCCGGCTGTAACAACGCCTCTGAAATCATATGTACCGGAGGTCTGGTCCGCGGTGAAGTTTACTACGATCGCAATGCCAATGGCACGCGAGACATGGGCGAACCCGGCATACCCAATATGAAAATAAATGTGAACCTGGGCAACCCTCAACTGATCTCCAATGAACTGGGAGAAATGCTGCTGTACTGCGATATAGGCGGACAATACAACTTTGTAGCCGTTGACCATC
>CALJKQ010000322.1 GCA_937973565.1 uncultured Saprospiraceae bacterium
AATTCAATGGGTACTTCATATTCGTAGTAGTTATTCTGAAAGTCACTACCCATCCTGAGGAAAACTGACATGCCACCCGTACCTATTTTCTCAGTTGACTCAGCATGCACAAACATTTTCATTTTATCAAAAACCCTTAAGTCCATGCCTGAGAGTTTGTATATAGCCCTTGAGTCGCCGGGCTTTAGGTTACAGACATTAATGGCAATTGCTTGCTCGTTTTGCAGCAGACTTTGGGCATTATTCAAAGTGTTTTCTCTTACAATGCCAGGAGGTGTAACATAGTTAAAAGGTAATTTTTTACTGTTTTCCTCTATACTGACAGACTTTACATCAAATGCCGTTTTATCTCCCGGATCAACCTCCAATACTGCAGCAAATGGACGTCTATACCTTCTCCATTGACTTCTGATAAGCTCTAGTGTAGCAAACCTTAGCGTAACTTCTTCCTTGAATCCGGTCATAAACATTCTGATATAACGAATGCTTCTGAAATCCTGAATACCTCCTACCTTTCTTGAATACTCCTGAATTGGTACTACAAAACGATACCAAACCCTGTCTGTTCCAGCCGGACCATCAATTTTCTCTACAATAAATGGGTTTTTTTCAAGACCAACTCCACCATCAGGTCTCAGAGGTATTTTGTATTCAAAATATGATTCCGCCTCGTTCAAGGTATTATCAATAAATACATCTTCAGAATCCGGATTTTGTGTTGAGCTATTAATCAGGCCATCCTTAGCTGGTTGATTATTGCCTTCTGGACCATTAAACCTTGAGTACCGATCATAAACAGTGGCGTTCGGATTTGTAGTCCATTTAGGATCTTGAAATGAGATAAAATTGTCATTAGAGGGGTCTGCTTTGATTTCATCCAGAGCTGCTTGTGTTAAACCACCTGTCTCATATTTACTTATTTGTGGTGCAAATTTAATCCTTTCATCATCATCATTCACACCATCCAAACCAACATCTTGTTGCTTTCTTACTTCTGGGTCAGCATCGAAGGAGTTATTGATAGGCGGCACCCTCGGAACATTTGACCACGCAGTTTTATCGGTTTTAAGATTCGGATTTTTTACATTTGGCAAGGCATTTTCTGAAAACAATCTGGAATCTCTGAGTATATCTTCAGAAACATTTCCTAAGTTGATGTATAAATCTCCTTGATTATTTTGGTTCTTAATAAATGGACTCAACAACCAAAACTCTATATATTCGTAGTTTGCAGCTTCAAAATCATTATTATTCTGAAGGTTACGCATTACACCACCCCATCTGGTTTCAGGTGCTTTCAGATTGGCATTTGATTCCATACCTTTAGAATATGGCGTTCCAGAAGGAGGATCAAAATTATACGGTCCCCTTATTTTTGGTTCAAAGTGCAAATCGAATGTCTGAATATTCGGGTTGAAACCGGTCGGAATTTGTCTATTCGGGAAGAGCTCTTTTTGAGGAATGGCAGCAACATAATCATCAATATCCGCTGAATTAGCCCTGACTGTTTCATCAATTCTATACCAAGCTAATTTTGCACGATTGACACCGGCATTCAAGTCGTCAATCAACTTTGATTCAGGAAAAAGCTCATTTTTTTCGCTTGCAGCCATTTGAGGAATGGATGCAAGGACCCAATTGGTAGCAGGCTGACGGATGTCAAATCCATTGGTACTACCTTCGAAGTCATCCACATAAACGTTTCCTCCTTCTTCGTTACTCTCATTAATTGCACTCGCATGACCGGGTTTAAGAGCAGCACCTTCAGCACTAAAATTCAAGGTTGACATGTCTTTAGTTTGGACCATTGGCAATTTATCAATGGCTTTTGTCAACCATGGCAGATCTTTTTTAAGCGTAATATCTGCTCCATAAATTTTATTATTAATTGGATCTTCACCAACGTTTACTTTCTGTGTGAAAGGTCTCTCAAACAAATTGAGATAAGTACCACCCACATTAATATCCTTACCAAGTTTGTAATCGGCCCTCAATCCCAACATGGTCCTGGTTTGAAAGCTAAAAAGCGAATTGTCTTCAAATGAAATATTAATTGGAACACCTGACTGTAAGTAAGAATCATTTAATATCTTGACTCTTCCTGTATTGTAATCTACCGAATAATCAACATTAGGTGTTAGTGTAACTCCACCTGCTCTTACTGTCACACTATTCTGTGGCAGATTAAAAACCCCAAGCGAGATGTCAGAAGTTGTTCCGGCCTTAAAAAATCCACGCAAGGTAAATCGATTAAATTCGGGGAATTCTCTTGCTTGAGTTACTGTTGAATCGTATAGTTGGGGATAAGCGTACCGCTTTTTCAGATTCGCATTATCAATTCTATCTGATAGATAAGATCCAAAAGGTTCTAAAACAGGAAACATAATTCGTCCTGTACGGGTGTTGACCGTTAATCCGGGCACAAAGTCAAAAACCCCATCCGGAAATGGGTCATTTCGTTTATTGAGTTTGTCCAGGTTGAATAATTGTACCAAAGGGATACCCTCCAGATTGGTAGATGGTAAAAATCTTTTCTCTCCTCCTCCCGGATCTTCATAAAAGATATCCAGCTTAAAATCCTCTTGTTCAACATTATATGCCCCAATAGAGTAAAAGTTTTTGGCCATTAGGTCCCAAAGAGGTAGGTCTACCCTTGGTGTTGTGCTTTTGAGCATTTTAACAAACAACACACCCAATGTGTCAGGATTATTAGGATTTTCAGTACTTAATTGACCAACTCTGAAAGTTTTGCCATTGTAGGTGTATTCATAAGCTATGCCCAGAACATCGGCTGGCTTGAGATTGATGTTCATTGAAATCAACCCCAATTCTTTGTTAAGGGTAAATTCGTTTTCATTGAGCAATCTTGCCCTTACTTTTTCAAAATCCCTGATCTGATTGAACTTAAAATCAGCCCCTGTCAGAGTTGCAACGGCCTTATTTATGGTTTTGACGTCGGTACGTGATATGATATCCTGATAAATATCATTTGAATTGTTGGCAGGCAATTCTTGTCCGTAGATATCTTTGTTTCGGGGAATTGATGGTTTTTGATATTGTGGGTTGGTGTTCGTAATTCTATCAGTTTCACCCAAGTCTGTTATGGCTACAATGTCACGCACTTTTTCAGTAACATTTCTGTCAT
>CALJKQ010000323.1 GCA_937973565.1 uncultured Saprospiraceae bacterium
TTTACGACACTTGGGCACTTCCTGACCTTTGCAAAAGACAATAAAATGGTTGAAACAAGTGACGAAATTTTAGACCGATTACAACAAAAGAACCAAGCATACGAAATTTTTCATTTGACGGAAACCATTTTAAGTTTCAATAATCCTGACAATAAGGAAAAAATTATAACGACACTAAAAGTGAACCAAAAAGATTGGGATTGGGGAAATTGGTCGGAACATTTTAGAAAACTATTTAAAGAATATGACATTAAAATTGACTGACAAGAAAAGAAGCCCAGCCCATAACAACTAAGGTTTCGTTGGGCCCAACGGGCCAACAATGAAACCACTGTTGCACGGAACCGGGTTTAGGACGGCCTGAAGTTCTGTTTATGGGGAAAGCGTTCGGTTTATACTTCTATTTCATTTTTGGCCTGAGCCTTTTTGGTTCGGGCTTTTGTGTTTTCAGGGGCTGAGTGTCTTGACCCAAATGGTAAATTTTCCATTATTATATCTCCTAACTCGTTCATTTATTGGATTTCAGCATATTTTTGACATAGCTCCGCCTCGCTTCCTTTTGGTAGCTTGTTTTTAGAGGTCAGATTTTAGATGTAGGTTCTTTGTCCGCAGAATCCCCGCCGGTGGTCCCCGTTTGGGCAGTACTTGTATCGTAACCATGGTCTCTGTTTTACAACATGGACAGACCAGAGGATTGTACAATTCCAACTTCCGGACTTCTTTTCTTTTGTGTTCTCGAACACCCAATTGGCTCCGGATATGCAGTATGTGAATGTGCTTGGTCGAGGCACTCAATATTCCATAATGCCGGATACGAACATATCCTTTGGGAAGGATGTGCAAGGCAAACCGCCGGATGAATTCCATTCCATCCAGTTCTATACTCTGCTTCTTACCATCCTGGCGGTAGTCTTTGTAACCAAAGGTCACCGTATGCTCATCAATCGCCTGAATCCGGTGGTTTGAGATGGCGATTTTGTGTGTATAGCGTCCCAGATATTCGACCACATGGCTGGCATGAGCAAACGGTCGTTTGGCATACACTACCCACTCCTTTTTGAATAATGCAGTCACCAGATTCTTGTCAAGGTCCGGAATCCGGATTTTGAGGGCCTCCACGTATTTGGCTCTAAAGACTTTACTCATCGCCTTGACCGGAAAGAGGAATTTGCCTTGGTTTCGGGCAGTTTTCCAATTCCCTGCTTTGCTCAATCCTCCACCCGGAACAATGCAGTGCAAATGCGGATGTAGTTGCATTGTCTGGCCCCAGGTATGTAGAATACAGATCATTCCTGTCTGACCACCCAGATGCTTTGCGTCTTTCCCGAAGGTATCAACCGTTTGCCAGGCTGAGGAAAACAAACTATCGTATACTGCCTTTGGCTTTTGCATTGCCAATGGATTGAGTGTATCCGGCAATGTGAACACGAGATGAAAGTAGGGAACCGGAAGAAGGTCTTCCTCCCGTTTCACAATCCACTTCTCCCTCTCCTTTCCCTGGCATTTGGGGCAATGGCGATTCCGGCAACTGTTGTAGCTGATCCGAATATTTCCACAAGCTGTACAGGCATCTACATGACCACCCAGTTCTGCTGTCCGGCAGTGTCTGATCGCTGAAAGGGTTCGTAGTTGCCAACCATTGATATGGGCAGACTTCTCTACCGCTGGCCAATGTCCGTTTAAGACACCGGCCAGTTCAAAGCGAGCTTTCATGCTCTACTTCTTTTCGTAGAGCAGGTCTAATGGTGAAAACGGCTTTACTCGTCCGCTTTGAGCCACATGCAAATAGATCAGCGTCGTATCAATGCATTCATGGCCCAGCAAATCCTTGATCGTCATAATATCAAGCCCTTCCTCCAAAAGATGCGTGGCATAGGTGTGCCTCAGGGTATGAACACTCACATCCTTAATGATTCCAGCCTCCTTCACCGCCTGACGGACTGCCCATTGAACTCCTCTTTGACTATAACGACTGTCGAAATCTCCACCAGACCGTCCGTTTATGGACTGTTCCTTCCCATTGAAAAGCCAGGTCTGTGGTTGTTCTGCCTCCATGTAGGATTTCAATCCACGAATCAACATCGGACTCAAGGGGACATACCTGTCCTTTTTTCCTTTTCCATTCCGAACATGGAGCTGAGACCGGTCGAAGTCAAGATCGGATAATTTCAGACTCCGAACCTCAAAGCACCGAAGTCCGCATCCATAAAGGAGGGCCAGCAGGATCTTGTGCTTCAACAATTTGGGCGCATTCAATAGTCGTCTCATCTCCTGACGACTCAGAATGACGGGCAACTTCTTCTCATGCTTAATCTCCGGAAGTTCGATCCGTTTGT
Source organism: uncultured Saprospiraceae bacterium (assembly GCA_937973565.1). Classification (GTDB taxonomy): domain Bacteria; phylum Bacteroidota; class Bacteroidia; order Chitinophagales; family Saprospiraceae; genus JADKBO01. The sequence continues at coordinate 2,337 of CALJKQ010000323.1, forward strand.
CTTTCATCCCCTCTACACGGTAGGCAAAACGAAGTCCGTATACCGTAAACTTAAAGTAGGAATCCGAAGGAGTATTGTGTTCCCGCTTTACCAGATAGAGGTAGTCATTGATCTGATCCGGATCTACCTCTGTGGGAACCTGGTTAAAATGTAAGGCCAGTTTGGCCATGTGGCTGCAGTAGCAACGAAGAGTGCTTTCGCTCTTTCCGGCCACTACAATTTTTTGCTTCAGCTTTTCGTAAAATGAGTGAAACCCTTTTACTTGCGTACACGCTTGTTCGATGAGATTCTCTTTTTTTTCATTGGATAAAGTGTTTTATACATCTTTTACAAAATTCACTTTTCCAACCCTCTTTTCAGAATCTCAAAAACTACCGAAGGTTTAGTGCAACACGGGTTTGGCAAAAGTGGCGGTTCAGTGCTCCGCAGACACATTTGTGGTTA
>CALJKQ010000324.1 GCA_937973565.1 uncultured Saprospiraceae bacterium
AGCATCTCTGTAGGAACGTATTGTATTTGGACTTACATTTCTTTGGCCCGGAAGAAACTCTGACAAGTATCGTGTCAATATCCTTGCAAAGTCAGTATGTTTCATGCCAATTCACCTCCGGTATTAGCCAAGAACAATTTTTCTCTACTTTGCTAGTGATATCTGGATACAAATCCGCCGTAAGGCGAAGATACCGCTGACTCCCTCTAAGATCTTCGTGCCCAAGGTATGCTGATAGATACGGCATACAGTTAGTCATATCTCGATTAGCTAGTGCCCATTTTTTAAGACAGTGTACAGCATAAGTATGTCGCATATCATGAAGCCTTGGTCCTTTTCCGGTATGAGATATACCTGCAGCCCATAGAACTTTACGAAAAAGACCATAAATTGTATTACCACTCAGTTTGGCATTTGCTTGTTCTTTGTGGTACTGTATTTCATTTTGTGTCAGTCTTTTTGTCATTTTAATCAATAACAATTACCTCACAACGGTAACGTCCCCCGTGTAGGAAAATACATTTCCGTCCCATCTTACTTTTATGTAATAGGCAAAGACACCCGGCACTACAGGACTGCCATTAAAGCTGCCGTCCCATCCTTCATGCTTTTGAATATCTTCATTGCTTGAATGAAAAACAAGATTACCCCACCTGTCGTAAATTCTAAAATCCATTACATACAAATTTTCGATTATGGGGATTTTAAAATTGGACTGACTATTAATATTAGGGTCTATTATATTGGGAAGTATTAAATTGTACGCTTTCCTGCACTCTTCTTCAGATTTTTTAGCAAAGGGTTGCACTACAATGCTGTCACATCCATTGTTGTTGGTCAGGTAATAAAATATTGAATCATCTTCGATGGAATCACAGGTAAAAATGGCAGGTAACAAGGTGATGTCTCTTTTGTAAAAATGCCGAAAATACACAATGGAATCACAGCCATATTGATTTTTCAACCTTAGTTGAGTAGAAACCGTATCCTGTATCAGACAAACAGTATCATAATTAGAAGTGTAATCCGGGGATCTGGCAATCCATCGTACATTAACAATGGAATCACAGCCCCATTGGTTTGAAAATGAAAGCAAAAATGTTGAGTCGGCGTCTATATCACACTTATTTTCCCTGATAAAAACAGTGTCGTTTCCGGTCCACATTATATTTTCGTATATTATTGAGTCGCAACCCGATTGATTTACCAAATGATGGGTGAATATGCCGGCATCGCTCTCCCTACAGGAAAATTTTTCTATGTGGGTAGTATCACTTTTAAGTAAGGTGATTTCCATGATTACGACCGAATCACAGCCATAGATATTGCTCAAAGTAGTTTTAAATATACCTGTTTCACTTTTTAAACACGATGTTCGGGAAAGGTAAGTGGTATCCGGAGGTACATAATAAACGGTTACTCTTGTAAAGGAATCGCAGCCAGAGGCGTTAATAAAAGTTGAATCAAAAACGCCCGTTTCCATTGATTGGCAAGTATGGGCGGTGAGATAAGTTGTGTCGGGAAGAGCCAAGGTAACCCATATTTTATTTATGGAATCACAACCGGAGGCAGATAGCGTGCTTTCAATAAATATGCCTGTTTCCGCAGGATGGCAAGTCAATTTTGTAATTTGTATGGTATCCTGTGGCTTGTATATTTTTTTATAAATGACTAAGGAGTCGCATCCAAATTGAGATTGCAGGTATAGAGTGTCTTCACCTGTATTCGATTGAAGACATGTAAATTCGACCAAGACTAAGGTATCTGTATTAACCCAAATTATTTCCTCAATAACCAATGAGTCGCATCCTTGCAGATTTTGATAAGTATTGGTGAATATGCCCGATTCAGCGGCGATACAAGTATATTTTTGAATTGTGGTAGTGTCGGATAATCGGAGCATAGTGGTTTCCACCACGGTGCTGTCACAGCCATATTGATTTGACAAGACGTGTACATTTGTACCCACATCAGTCGGGAAACAAGTGAACAAAGTAATAGCCGTGGTGTCAGCAGCAATAAATTGTTTTTCTATAACTACCATCGAATCGCACCCTGCCTGACTTGTGAGATGATACACAATTGTTGCCGTATCTTGTATAGAGCAGGTAGTTTGTTGGATGTGGGTTGTCAAATTGTTTTGATACAACTTTGTCTCAATTACAATGGAATCACATCCTGCTGAATTGAATAAAACCGATTGAAAGGTGCCTGCTTCTGAAAGAACACAGGTGGTCGAATTAACCAGAGTAGTGTCGGGTAAAAGTAAGATAATTTCTTTTTTGTTAATGAGCGGACATCCTTCCTGACTGGTAGTCAAAACGTAGGATATTCCTGCTTCCGCTGCATCACATGTATAGTCAAGGGTAACCAAAGTATCTTTATCAATCCGCTTCAAGAATGAGTAAACAAGACTATCGCAGCCGGATTTATTTTTCAGATTTTGGACAAGCGTGTCATTGGTGGAATACCATTTATTTGAAAACAAAATGCTGTCACCTTCACAAAATGTATAGGTAAACCGGGAAGTATCTCTGGAAGCCACCTTAATAGGGTAGGATGACAATTCTGACAACGCACATTGGGTTTCTTCTGAAGCGATATTGATGATATTTATCTGCTGATTTTGATTGACTTTTATTTTAAAGTGGTGACCCGAAGTGATACTTGAATAGCTCCATGTGCTGCCAGTCGAAGATTGTAAAACAATATCAAAGGGTAGCAACAATTGGGAGTTGATTTTGATGACAACGCTGTCACCTGAACAAACGAATGCAGGAATCTCTAAATTTGTCACTTTAGAAGGTAAAAAATCTATTTCAACTTCATCAACCCCAGGACATTTGTCCGGGTGAGTAACGGTTACGGAGTAAACACCAGGTTCTGTCACAAAGGTAAATGAAGTAGATTCTCCTGTATTCCATTGGTAACTTGCTCCGGGATAAAAAGCATCCAGCAAATATGTGATTCCCTGACAAAGCGTGGTATCCGGACCTAAATCAACATTAAGTTTTGTCAAATCCTGAACTTCCAGGTAGGCGAAGGCATCATTGGAAGAGGTACCTGTAATGGTTATGCCTGTTACTTTGATTTTTCTCTGGCCGGGGCTGAGTGGGTCGGCATCATTGTAATATAAAATAGACTTTAATGCGTTTTCAAATGAGGTAATTGTGGCGTTGCCCGTATTGGTAAGTGTAATGGTTTGAGATCCTGAACCAGAGACATTGATGGATGCAACATTGCCCTCAAATTTGAGGTATTCCGATAAACCATCCAGTATGCCATCTTCCAAAGTAATCGTTATGGATAATATTTTAACATCTGAAGTTATTTTGACATCCTGATCGCATATCGGAATGCCATCTGATGTATTGCAATTGTATACAGGACCATTAAAATCATATTCATCAGCACCACTGCTATTGTCGTCATCCAGGTCAATAATGAAGGGGCATTGGGTTGCCGGATCAAATTCTGCCAAACTCGCAAAATCAAACATATATTGGCCAGGACTGCAAATTAATGTCTCCTCCTGTGTATCCGGGTTGATTTGAAAAAACTGACCATCCAGATCAGACCCCAACAATGAATTACAATATCCTGGAAGTACAGTGAGTGCGGGATAAATGCCGCAATGAAAAACAAAAGAACTTCCCAATGGGTTCCCAATGTTGATTATAAATAAGCCATCATCAGAGACACAGTAGAGTTGATCATTAAAAAACACTAGATCGCCTCCTGACCAAAAATTTAATGGACCCAAATTGGAGGAGGTAGAGGTTGTGGGATCTAATTCTATTAAACTATGTGGCAATGGACTCTGACTTACCCCATATAAGACGTTATCGGGAGAACAAACCAATCCATTTATATTAAATACATTGGTTGGAAACAAAGGTGTACAAAGTCCATTGGTTGGATCAATGGTATACAGATATCCGGCACCCTGAGCATATAAGACACCATCGGGACAAATTGCCAGGTTATGAAAAAGAATAGGCAAGCCAGTGGCAATGTCTATCAATGGGCCTACTGTTGAAACGGAGCATTGGCCGTTGACAATGGTAATTTCAGTTAGGTAGCCAACTCCTGAACCTCCCGTAATTCCATAGATAGTTTGACTTTTAATATTTCCTGGTTTAAATGCCAGAAATAGGAATAAAATGAAAGTGATTTGGTTCCATATAAAGGATCTCTTTTTCAATAAGATTGTATCTTTGTTTGGCTAAAGAAATCAAATATAATATAAAAAAACGATATTTAGCTGTTTTGTAACATTATCTTATGGAGTCGGTGAATTCCGACTTTCAATACATGGTGTTCTTAAAGATAAGTTATATTGTCCGGGTGTGAGTCAACAGAAAACCCATTATTAAATCTATGGAAGCAGAAGTTCAAGAATAATCTGTCTTAAAAAACCATTCAAATCTATGGATAGTAACGCCAAAGCAAAACCTAAAATACTAATGAACAGTTAACTTGAATACTTTTTCTTGGTTGATTTTGATAAGATACAGTCCTTTCAATAAATGACTTACATCAATACTCTTGATTTGATCGCTATGATAGTGATCCAATTGCTGTCCGGCAACGTTCAACACAGATATGTCATATACTTCGCCCCTAAAAAAAAATACATCTCTGGTCGGGTTGGGAAACACAAGAATCTGATTTTCCTTGTCATTTTCGGCTATGGCAGCAGGTAACTCCGTAATTCCGGCTCTGTGGGTTGCCAATACCCCCCTCATGATATTTACCTGACCACGTGTAAAGCTGTTTTGACAGGTTTCCTGGGAATAGTCCATGTAGTTTTCAATCATATCGGGTAGATCTCCCGGAACAGCCTGATCGCAGGTGTTTTGCGCAGCATTGCAGTCAAACTCACTTTGCATGCCCTGACTAGGGGTATCGTCAACACCATCGGAGCCGCTGCAATCCGGACCAAAGATTCCGGCATCTCCAGAAATATGTCGTAAGCCCAGATAATGTCCAACTTCATGCACACACGTCCTTCCTCTCATCGGAATATTTCCTATTCCTTTCACTTCGAAATTTCCAATACCAATGGCTTTATAGTGTAAAACCACACCATCCAGATTTTTGCTTTGTGCGGATGAGCCCTCCGGCCAGTTGTCCAAATTATCAGGAGGATATGCATAGCCCAGGATAGGACTTTCTTGTCCAAAAAATACAAGGGGTTTTATGTTACAAATCCAGATATTCAAAAAATGATCAGGATCTACGGCATCACTTCCTCCCTTGCTGGTCTCTTTAACGTGGTCAGGCAACGATGATAGGGTTGGCTGGAATACCGCGTTGGTTTGAACCCGCTTGATTTGAGTTAAGTTAAAGTGAATATTGGGATTACCGGCCACGGGTTTAAATTCATCTCGCAAGTTTACTGTATCCGCGTTTAGCCTGGAATAGTTGTCGTTGAGGATTTTCATTTGTTCCTGGATTTTTGCATCAGAAAGGTTCTCCTCTGCATTCTTATAAACAACATGTATGACAACATTAACCTCAATCTTATCTTCTCTGACCGAAATATTATTCTTGCCCAGAAATTCCAATTGCCTGTACAAAGATTCTTTGAAACCCGGATTTTTTTCTTCTTTTAGGTTCAACACATGGTCATAGAGACATGGCTGATAAACCTGGCTAAAAGCCCATTTTGGCAGTACAAGACACATAAGGAGGAAAAGGACACGAAGCATGGTAAAAGTCGTTTGACAAATAAAAAATGGATACTATGAGTTCTCAGTATACCTGAAAATAGTTTTACAAAGAACATATATGAATATTGAAATTACAATAAATCTCTAGAACTGTTTTCTAAATCCATTGAATTGTAGAAAAAAACTGCGAAAATGTCTTTTCTGCTTACAAATACTGATACATCAAAGTAAATAGTACTCTGATATGAGTCTTGGTTTGGACAGAATTTTCAATAAGAAGGGTAAAATCTATAGTAAAAAACAGCGCCGGACATACCAGGCCCGGCGCTGTTTTTCATTAATTTCCAGGGGCAACTTTTCCGAAATTGGTGAGTTTGCCACTTAAGTTTAAAGTACCTTTCAGGGTTCCATTGTTGATGATATCTCCGGATATAGGGGTAGTAGCCATAAAAATTTCTCCCTCCATTATGTGAATGGTAATATCGGGGTCATTCATGGGCGGAATACAACCATACAACCAATTATCAGCTAGATTAGGGTTGGTGGGATCAACAGTGCTTGCCCCAATGAACATAAAATCAGGATATGGACAACCTACTTCTGCACCTACCACAAAGGTAAAGGGTATTTCTCCACAACTATTACTCTGAATCGTGATGGTAGCATCTTTGGCTCCTGATAAAGCAGACGCAAAGTTAACGGTTAGCGTAGTCTGCTGTCCAGGCAACAAGTTGGTGGTCGGCAATGGCACTAACACAAATTCAGGATCATCAGAACTAATGCTTGCAATCGACAAAGGAATACTGCCATTGTTTACTAAGGTATACTTTCTTGTGATGGATACGTTAGGCAAGACCAACCCCATCAATGTACTATCAATCAATGATGGGTTTGTATCACCATTTCCTATTTCAGTCATATTGCCAAAAATATCGAGATCTGGGTGCTGGACATTTACAATGAAATTCACTGGAACAGCACTGTTTGTTCCATCCGTGCCGGTTAGCAAAACATTTGTGATGCCATAGTTGAAACTCAAAATTCCACTTGAGGTGCCATCGGCTATATTGTTTCCACTACCAGTGGTGGCTCCGGTCAGTACATAAGACCATGTAGCACTTGTGCAGTTGTCGCTGATAGGATCTGATATTTCAAAGTCTGCTGTACATACGCTGCCCATCGTGCTGAAAGTTTGATTTCCGGGATTCGTAAGTGTTGGAGCCTGGTTGTCATTGACATTTACCGTAAAGGTTTGCGAAATAGCCTGATTTCCTGCTGCATCTATTGCTGTTAGTAATACGGTGGTTGCGCCTTTGTTGAAAGATAAGGTGCCACTTCCTGTGCCATCATTGATGCCGGAAACAAGAGCTGTGGTAGCGCCTGAAAGTTCATACGACCAGGTTGCACCGGTGCAATTGTCTGAAACAGGATCTGCGATGGTATAATTGGCGGCACAGGTATTGGGTATGACATTAAATACTTGATTGCCAGGATTGGTGAGTACAGGCAATTGGTTGTCGACTACTGTAATTACCTGAATACATGAATTCGTATTACCGCTGCCATCCGTAACTGTCCAGGTCACATTGTTCGTTCCCTTGGTGTAAGTAGAAGGAACGTTATTGGCTACCGCTAATGTTCCTACGTATCCGTTTGTGAAATTTTTCAGGCAACCATTATTGAGGGTAAAATTGTTTAAAAGCGCGTTACTGGAGCCTCCAGCAGGAGCCAGGTCTAGAGCGTGGGTAATTGATGTGTTGTCTCCACACGCTACACCTTGATTGAATGGGAAATAAACTTGCAAACCCGGCTCAGTTCCGGTTAATTGTGAATTCATTTGTGCCAGAATTTGAGCCGGAGATTTGGCAATGTTCCAGATACGCAATTCATCATAAATGGCGTTTGCGTCCGGATCTCCGGTGCCCCAATTGCTTCTTCCAATGTAATTGAGGTTTCTGACAACATTCGCAGGGGTAGGAAATGTTCCGCTTCCACTCGCTATGCCATTGATATAAATGGTGCCTGTGCCACCTGAAAAAGTAGCCGCAACATGAGACCATTGGTTCAGCGGCAATTGGCTGGAGGCAGCTATCTGGGTGCCTTCTATATATAAACCAGGCTGACCTGTAGTACTAAAAGAATAGGCCAAAAGTACGTTATTGGATCCTGCACCGTTTCCAAAATCTATAATTCTCGACCAATTGGAATAAGCCCTTGGATAAACCCAGCACTCAATCGTGAATGCACCATTGAAATACACGCCTGATGGAAGGGTTGCATAATTGGGTGTACCATTGAAATCAAGTCCATTTCCAAAAGCACTGCTGCAATTATCAGAAACGGTTGGTGCAAGGAGTGTGGTAGTGCCCGTGCATTGTCCTGGGTTGGTGTTGATGGTGATGGCTGCCGGGCAAGTTATGGAGGGTATTTCCGTATCATTAACCAAAATGTTAAAAGTACAGGCAGGTGCACCGCAAACATTCGTTGCTGTGATCGATACTTGAGTTGTACCCTTGTTGAAACTTGATCCAGTACCGGTTCCAGTTCCACTGCCTGTTGTGGCACCTGTAAATGTATAAGTGTATGCCGGTGCAGGATTTCCTGAACTAACGGCTGAGTAGTTTACAACGGCACTGCAATTGCCAAGATCGGTAATCGTGTTTATATTGATAGGGCATGAGGTAAATACAGGAGCCACACAAGTGCCTGTACCCTGGATATTCACATTGTAATCACTTTCGTCGCAGTCGTCGTTTTGGATGCGCATTACAGCCGATCTTAAACCTACATTACCTGGTTGGAATTTAACAACAAAAGTTGTGCTGGCATTCGGAGCTAAAACGGCCGCAGGTGCTGTCATTACAGAAAAATCGGATGAATGAGTTCCCGTAAATGTAACCCCGCTTATATTTAAAGTAAGGTTACCCGTATTTGTAATCGTGTAAGTTACCGTTTTCATGGTGATCACACCACCAAAATCAGTGCTGTCTGCTACGGATGGTGAGGTGTCACCATCTGATATGGAGAGCGAAGGAGTGCCACCCTTCAGGTCTATTTCCGGTGCCGGTGAATAGGATGAAGATACTTCTGTTATACCCGATCCTGTTGTATAGTTACTGGTAGTACCACTCAAAGCAAACATAGATAAAGTGCCGTTTTGTAATACAGCATTGGCTACATCCGGAACATTGGTAAGCGATGTATTGTTGGCTCCCACAAAACCCTGGTTAAATTTCCAGTACACTTCCAGACAAGCGCTCATGCTGGATAACTCAGTGTTATAAGAAGCTGATATTTGGGCGTCAGAGCGTTGCTCATTCCAGAGCCTTACCTCATCCATGCTTCCTGAAAATGGGTAGCCTTTAGGGGTATTGCCGGCTACCAATGCGCCTGTAACAGGGCTGCCTGAAAATCCTGTAAATGTTGGATTGGGCGTAGGTAAGCCGTTTTTATATGCTCTGAAAGTATTGACACCATCATAGGTGATGGCAAAATGTTCCCATACATTTCCGGAAGTACTCACCGTTGCACCTGTATTATAATCTCCTACAAAATCCTTTCGCAATACAAAATTCCCACTGGAAAACAACACCAAATAAGGATTTACACCAATAGGAAAACAAAAACCGGATTCGTTTTTAGCCCAGAATTCAAGGGTGAATGGTTTCGCTCCCATGACTGAAACTGCCGGAGAGGATACACTTTCTCCCCCGACAAAATGTATCGCCTTTGCTGCGGAAGCATTGGCCTGAACCACAAAACTATAGGAGGGTTCATCGCAATCTGTGCTGTTGATTACAAGGGTTGATGTTTGATTGCCTGCTGTTGCTGGATTGTAAGTTATAGTAAAGGTAGAAGAGCCACTTGCTATGACGCTGCCCGGAATATTGCTAATGGCGAAAGCAGGATTGCTTGAAGTAATGCTTGTAATGGTGAGAACGTCCGTACCCGTATTTTGGATGGTAAAGTTTCGACTAAAGGTGCCATTAAAATCTGTATGGTCGGTAGTCGAAGGGGTAGTATCCCCATTGTTTATGGTCGCTAAAGGGCTTCCTCCTTGCACATTGATTTCGGGAGCGACAATTGAGACCGGGCAAATTGTGCCGGTGACGACACCACCAGGGGCAGTCCAGTTGGAGCTTGCACCGTTGAGGGTAAAGTTTTGCAGGGTGCCATGGTTGGCTCCACTCGTTGCATCCGTAAGTGTAGTTACACCACTGTTGTTTTCATTGGCAAAACCATGATTAAATTTGTAGTAAGCTACTAATCCGCTTTCTGAGCCCATCAATTCACAATTTCTCAGCTGTCTGATTTCTTCGCATGACCGGGCGGTATTCCAGATACGAAGGTTATCTACTTCGCCTTTGAACCAATTGGATAGATTGGCTCTGGATCCAATGTACAAGGGATCTGTGTTGGCAGTTGTACCTGTTGTCAGATCCGGAGCTGTACTGCTGAGCACACCATCAACATAGAGATAGATCGTCGCACCATTTTTAACAAAGGCAATGTGATGCCATGTATTATCATTAAGTGCAATGGCAGAAGTTACCACAGATGCTGTACTGCTATTCCATCGAGCTGCATAAACTTTTCCATTGTTACCGGCTCCGGCGGTATGGTTAAAATAACGAATAACATAAGGATATGCACCACCGGAACCTACCTTTTCAAGAATTGAATTGTCAATGGCGCCTGTATTAGGCTGGTTGGATGAAGGGATTTTAACATGTAGAGATATCGTGAAATTATCATTGGTGTTGAAGTTGATGCATGATGAATGCGGAATCACTACATTATCATTTACGCCATCAAAATGAAGCGCCGCACCGGGTGTCGCCCCTTTGCCTTGGATAACAAATTGATAGGCTGCTTCGTCACAATCGGTGCTGTTGATGGTGATCGTACTTGTTTGCGTACCTGCAGCTAAAGGTGAAAATGTTATGGTAATTTCAGCAGAACCATTCGAAAGAATATTGCTTGGTACACCTGTCACTGCAAACAGGTTGTTTGAACTGCTTATGCTACTGATGGTCAATGTGCTGGTGCCTGTATTTTGAATGGTAAATGTTTTTGAAAGATTTCCATTGACGGCAACCATGCCAAAATCGGTATTGTCGGAAACAGAGGGTGTTATATCACCATTGGCTATAGTTAGCAAAGGTGACCCGCCTTGCACATTGATCTCAGCAATGCTTACGGGTGAACAATTGGTGCCTACACCAACCTGGCCCGGTGCAATCCAGTTGGAGGATAAGCCGGTGAGCGCGAAACTTTGAAGGGTACCATTATTGCTGCCTGTTGCACTTATCAATGAGGTTACTGTGCTGTTGTTTTCATTATAATAGCCCTGATTGCATTTAAAGTAAGCAACCAGACCACTCTCATTACCTGCCAACTCGCAATTCCGCAATTGATTGATTTCGTCACAACTTCGTGCGGTAGTCCAGATTCTGATATCATCGAGTGAGCCTTTGAAAAATCTTTTGGTTCCATAGGAGCCATCGTTGTTGTGTTTGCCGATTTGCATCACACTATTTGTGGCGCCATTGCCTACGTTAAAGTCATCTACTATACTGCCATTGACATAGGTTTTGATGTTGGTAGTTGTATAAACAACCGCTACATGGTACCAGGTACCGGGTATGAAACTATAAGTAATGTAGCGGAAACCATTGTGGTATTCCAGCGATATCCCGGAAGAAGTAGAGGTTACATTCACACCAAAGCCCCGACCATATGAGCCGGGTTGATCTGTACTGAATATATTGTTTGGGAACTGGTTAAAAGTGGTACCGTCAGTCCTCAACTCAGGTCTTACCCATGCTTCCAGCGTAGTTTGTGTTTGTGTTGCTATAAATGCTGTAGAAAAGGACACATTGTCATCTGTCCCATCGAAATTAAGAGCTTGTGCCAGAATAACGCCTTTTCCGGTAACTGCAAAATTATATTCGCCTTCATCGCAATCATCGCTATAGATGGTGATAGTGCCATTTTCTATGCCTATTGCTAAAGGTTCGAAGGTTACTGTAAAGCTGGCTGTGCTGTTGGCAGCAACTGAAGCAGGGATGCCACTAATGCTAAACCTGGTATTCGAAGACGCAATAGCATTGATGGTGAGGACTGTATTACCGCTATTCTGGATGATAAAATTTCTGGACAAATTGCCTCCGACTATTACATTTTCAAAATCAGTGTAATCATTAACGGACGGACTGTTATCATCGTCATTGATGGGATTTCCGTTGCCTGTGAGGTCAATTTCCACACCCGGTATAGCCAAATTACCTGACACGCAACCTGGTATAGAAGCAGCTAATGGAGCTGATGTTATATTGGAACCTACCAAAGGATTGTTGCAACCACCCGGACCGGAAGATGAGCCCCACCAATTGTTGGAAGCATCAATGGCCTGGCTTGGACTGGTGGCGTTGTTGATGGCCGTTGTATTCAGCCAAATGGCATTGTTGTTTACAGCCCTTGTACCGGCTGCATTTCCTCCAAAAACAAGCCCCGTTGTGTTGTTCTTTATATTATTGCAGGTGATATTGCACAAAGGGGAAGTACCGCCACCTCCAATAGAGATGCCTGTGGTACGATTGATGAGTTGACAGTTGGTGATAAGTAAGTTGCTGCAAGAATTTGACGAAATACCGGTTCCGGATTTGCCACTTAATGTTCTTGTAAGGTCCACCGTAGAGATGGTGATGTTGCTGCTATTGTTAACTTCAATAGATGAACTGAGATTGCCAAAGATGGAACCATTGGGAACCTGTATATGAGTGCCGGGAACAGAACCATCTGAGATAATTCGATTCGACATGTTATTAAGATAAACTCCGGTTGTTGGTGTACCACTAAATGTATTGTTATTGACAGCGAGTGTACCTGTGACGTTACTGAAATACAGTGCGTAATTACCAATAGCACTCAAAGTATTTCCGGTTGCTGTGACATTACTGCAACCTTGAAAAACAAGGCCGAGATTCCGGTTTGAAAAAATGCAGTTGGTCAATGAAACCGTTGCTACATTGTTTATCTCGAGGAAACTGCCGGTACCACTGGTCTTGCCAAAATCGAGGTCTGTTATGGTGATGTTGGATCCACCTTCAACTTTAATGGTTGTGTTAAACTCCTTAAATTGACTACCAATCTGTATATCTCCCGAAGTAGCACTGATGGTTTTGTTTGTAAGCTGTCCTGCAAACATACCTGCAGTGGTAGTACCTCCAAAAGTATTACCTGAAATATTGAGGGTGCCTGTGTTACCATCCATGTAAAGCGCATACCCACTGGTAGTGGCTGAATTTGTAAAATCGTTTCCTGTAATTGTCAAATTGCTATTGCTACTCAGTATGGCACCGTAAGCCCTATTGGTTAGAATATTGTTGGTAATGGTCAAAGTATTAACGCCTGAAGCCGAAATACCGGTTCCATTTTCTGTTGTTTTACCCAGGTCTAATCCGGTAATAGTGATATTGGATCCACCATTGATGGTAATGGGACTGTTAAACTCTTTTAACTGATTTCCAACCTGAATGTGGCCACTGCTCGCACTGATTGTAATTCCATTTAGGACATTGCCATAAATGGCCTGGGTTGTTGAGCCGGCAAAAGTATTTCCTGTCGCTGATAAGGTACCAGTCAATGAATTCAAATACAAGGCATATCCACCAGAAACCCCCGAATCAGTAAAATCATTACCAGATATGGAAACATTGGAGCAATTGCTAATGATGATCCCATAAGTTCTGTTTGTCAGCATATTATTGGAGACAGTAATGTTTGTAACGCCAGAAATATTTATAGCACTCCCACCGGCTGCCGTTTTCGCAAAGTTTCCTCCTGTAAGGGTGATGTTGCTGCCTCCTTGTACATTAATAGGATTCGCTATTTCCTTCAATTGATTGCCAAATTGAAACTCTCCCACAGTTGAGCCAAGGGTAAGACCATTTCCGTTGATCAGGTTGATGCCATTTGTGGTAATTCCCCCATATGTGTTTCCTGTAGCATCGAGGGTTCCTGCGCAAGAATTCAAATAAAGTGCATAGCCACCGGAAACGCCTGAGTCTGTAAGGTTATTATTGGTTGCTACCACATTGGAGCAACTTGTAAACAACAGTCCATAATTTCTGTTGGTAACGGTACAATTGGTGACACTAATGCCGTTAACGCCGCTGAAATTTACCTGTGCGCCTCCAATGACAGTTCTGCCAAAATCTATGTTTGATACAGTAATATTGGATCCATTTGCGACCTCCAGTGGGAAATATAGTTCCTTCAGTTGGCTACCAACCTGGATATCACCGGATGTTGCCCCTATGGATAGGTTGGTTGATGAAATCAGTTTGATGCCATTGGTTGCCCCCACAAATGTATTTCCGGAAATCGCAGCACTTGCGGTAATGCCTGAAAGGTGCAGCACCCAACCACCCGAAAAGCCTGAATTGGTAAAATCGTTGTCAGATATATTTACTATTGGGCTGGAATTGGTTATTACACCGTATTGCCTATTGTTGATTTTGCTGTTGGTGAGCGTAAAACTGGACGACAGATTTACTGAGAAAGCAAACCCTCCGGCAACCCCTGATTTACTTATATCCAGGGCCTTGAAAACAAATGGAGCATTCGCATTTAATATGAAAACGTTGTTGGACCAGTTTCCTCCTATGGCGATCAGCGGTGTACCACTGTATCCCGGCTGGGTGCTGCCATCAATGGTAAGTCCTTCGGTTAGGGTAGGGAGATCTGAAAGCAAATCTATGGAATGAGCTCCGCCTCCCCCGATGTTAAATTCAATAACATCATTTCCGGCATTGGCATTGGCATCCAGTATCGCCTGACGCAGTGACCCTGATCCGGAATCATTGGTATTCATCACTGTATAGGTGGTCATCATTGCCTCTTTATCACTATGTTTATGCTTCGATGCAGCCTTGCTGGCTGGTGTGAGCATCATGATGAATGACAAAATGAGAATGCTGTAGGTTATGTATTTCATATTTTTAAATATTACAAGTTTATAAGTTTCTAGTTGTTTTTAATCGTTTCTATCCTTTCTTCAATGCGTTCAATTTTGCCCTGATAGTATTTCAGGATACACACGGCTACCAATATATGGATCAGGAAGATCCAAAGCCAGATACTTGATTGGTTTGTCTTAGTTAAAATCTTTGCTGCGGTTCCCATGTCCATTAAATTTTTATTCATTTACAGGTTTCCAAAAATGTCTTTTGCATCCGTTTTTTGCAAACCAAACGGCCTTACAAAATCTCTACAAATTGTTAATGCCTATAAATCAAAATGTTGCATTTGTTGAATTGAGCATGAAAACGATTTAATTGGATGAAAATTGGAAGTCGTTTTTTCGGCTGAATGGCGAGTCGCGTCAATCCGGATGTCTGTATCACCCTACTTTTATGGTGTTTATTTGAGACTGGAATAAGGTCGAGGCAGAGAAAAAAATTACATTTTATGTTTCGGGTTAAGCATGGTTTCAGGCCTTTCAGATGCATTTAAACCCAAAAGCATAGAATTTAGAAATGGTATAATGGTTAAAAAAAAATGATAAGTTACGCTCACAATGGAGCTAAAATTGAAGCAAATCCTACAACCATGACATTAGCTTAGCGAACCATATTTTTTTCGCAGCCTGTATTTTGTCTGGTAAATGGCTTGCTTGCTGATGCCCAGGTTATTGGCCATTGCCTCCTGACTAAAATTTAATTTTTCCAGTACCAATAGTCTGATTTCAGCCGGGGTTATGTCTTCGTATTCTTTTTTGAGACTGGAGATGTAGTCAGGATAAACTTTCTCAAATATGAGTTTAAATTCATGCCAATCCTCATCCTTAAGAATGCTATACGAACTCAGTTTTTCCAGGTAGTTGTTTTTTTCGGCCTCATCAGAAATTTGAATCATTTCTCTTCTCATTTCATCCAGAATATTGGATTTTTCTATCAGGTTTTTTGATAAGACATCCAACTCTCGTTGCGCATTTTCCAGCTCTTTTTCCTTTATTTTTTTCTTTGACCTCATGGTATTGTACAAAGAAAAAAATAGTGCTCCACTTAACAGTAATAATAGGAGGCTTGCATTTCTGATCCAGGTATTAAGCTGTTTCTCTTTTAGGGTTAGTGACAGTTCTGCTTTAAGCTGATTAAGTTTATTTTGGTTTTTTAAGTTTTCTTGTGTTTTAAAATCATTTTTTCGACTGAGAGAATCTTGTATCGGTTTTAAAAGTTTTTGCAGTTCTACCACTTTTTTCCAATCTCCATTCTGCTCGGCTAACTTGATTTCATGTTCAAATAAAGGAATCTGTTTAAAATAGGATGCTGAACGGTTAGTAAAAAGACTACGGAGGGCCTGGGCTCTTTTCAATAATGGTTTGGCTTCTTCGTATTTATGAAGTTTGATCTTGATGCCAATCAACACGATCAGTGCGTCCAATTCGGCCTGAGACCCCAGCTCATATTCACTTGGCTGTCCTCCAATAATTTGATATCCTTCTTGTGCTAAATGCTCGCTTTCTTTGGTTTGTCCTATTTCCAGTTTCATCGAGGCCATGTCTATCTTCACCAAACCTTCCCAAAGTTTGTAATATTGGAAATCAGTATGACCTACCTCTTGGATGTGGTTCATCAATTTTTGAGCATATTCAAGTCCCTTTTGATATTCACCACGCCTTTGATAAATGCTTTGTATTGCATTTAAGATGATAACCGTAATGTTCTTATGAGTAGTTAATTCATCCAGGTGTTTTTCGGCTTCCAATAAATAGACCAGGGCTTGATCGTATTCTTCCAGGTTTAAAAAGAATTGTCCATTGTGGTATAGTAATCTTGATATTTGGAATGGTTTGAATTTTTCCATTCCCAGCTGCTGCATTTTTTGAAATTCCTCGATAAGATATAGGTAGCATTTTTCCATTTTACCTTTCTTCTTTTGGAACTGAAAATGCTCGTTGTAGTGCTGAAAAACCAGCAATTCTGGTTGCGCATTGTACTTTTGTGCTTCCTTTATACAGGCAACGTATAGGGCTTCTTCCTGCCCTTCGGTCAATTGCAAATTTGATCTCACATTGAGTTTTCTATACAAAAGCCACACCTT
Source organism: uncultured Saprospiraceae bacterium (assembly GCA_937973565.1). Lineage (GTDB taxonomy): Bacteria > Bacteroidota > Bacteroidia > Chitinophagales > Saprospiraceae > JADKBO01. The sequence continues at coordinate 16,785 of CALJKQ010000324.1, forward strand.
ACAAAGGCCATCATTCTGCTCCTCGCATACCTTCAGATAGGCATCAAAATTTTTGATATAGAATAAGGAATCTTTTACTGACCATTTTCGGTCTGTAATGGTTTGCAACAATGTTAAACGTTCTTTTTTTTCCATTCGGCTGAATGCTTCCAGCGAAATGGATTCCAATCCATGATCATTTTTGCTACCACCGGTAGATTGGCTATTAAGCAAAAAAAACATACTACTCAAGAAGATCAACAAGGCAACTCTTACCATAAATGGGTTAGTTGAATTTAAATACCACATATTCGATAAACCATCTGGAAGACCAGCTAAAATGATTTACGATTGCCAAAATAAGAATTTGTTATTAAACTTATCCAGGCTTTGCATTAATTAATCGTAATTATATGTTGACAAAACCGGGCTTTGCTTTATAAAAGAGGAAAGGCCAATGATAAACCTCTGAAGCAATAAAGCATGTGCGCTGTTGCTTTACAAAAGTTTGTCAATTGACCTTTTCTATCTAGCGATGGTATCTTTCTATGAACCGCACATCAGACAGCCATCTTCCATGGTGCATGTCCATCCTTCCGGTATCTCTTCGACTTTTACGTCCATCACTTCCTGCTCAACAGAGGGTGCCATGGCTTCTGCTTTTGCCTGAATCCTTTGGTGCTCGGTATTTAGGGTAAATTTGATAGGATCTACCGCTGCCTTACTTCTCAGGTAATACATACCGGTTTTTAAGCCTTTTTCCCACGAATAAAAGTGCATGGAACTCATCTTGCCATAATTGGCATTTTCCACGAAGAGATTCAAACTTTGGCTTTGGCAGATAAACGCGCCCCGATCAGCAGCCATGTTGATTATGGCTTTCTGACTGATTTCGTATGCGGTTTTATACAATTCTTTAAGATCCTCCGGCATACCCTGGATGTGCTGGATAGAACCATTGCTTGCCATCAGCATTTGTTTGAGTTCCTCGCACCACAGGCCACGATCCACCAAATCCTGCAGGAGGTGCTTATTCACCACGATGAATTCTCCGCTTAGGGTTCTTCTGGTATAAAGGTTGCTGGTGTAAGGTTCAAAACACTCGTTGTTGCCCAGGATCTGGGACGTGCTCGCTGTGGGCATTGGGGCCAACAGCAGGGAGTTGCGAATGCCTTTTTCTTTGATTCTGTTTTTAAGACCATCCCAGTCGTACCTTGTAGAAGGCGTAACACCCCACATATCAAACTGGAGGATGCCCTGGCTGGCCGGTGAGCCGGGAAAAGTAGTGTACGCACCCTCAACTTCCGCAATGTTGCAGGACTCTGTTAATGAGGCGTGGTAAATGGTTTCAAAAATATCTTTGTTGAGTTGTGCTGCCTCTTCGCTATCGAAAGGTAAGCGCATCATCATAAATGCATCCGCCAATCCTTGGACACCGATACCTATAGGTCTGTGACGCATATTAGAGTTGCGTGCCTCTTCAATTGGATAATAATTGATGTCAATTACCTTATTAAGGTTTTTGGTAACCACCCTGGTGATTTCGTGAAGTTTGTCGAAATCAAATGTTTTGTTGGTCGTATCAACAAACCTTGGCAGGGCAATGGAAGCCAGGTTGCACACCGCCACCTCATCAGCACTGGTGTATTCCATAATTTCCGTGCACAAGTTGCTGGATTTGATGGTACCCAGGTTTTTTTGGTTTGATTTTTTATTGGCAGCATCTTTGTACAAGATGTAGGGAGTACCTGTCTCAATCTGTGAATCCAGAATGGCAAACCACAATTCCTGTGCTTTAACGGTTTGACGTGCCCTGCCTTCCTTTTCATATTTAGTATACAAGGCTTCGAATTCATCGCCATAAACTTCAGGCAGGCCGGGTGCTTCGTTTGGACAGAAAAGCGACCATACACCATCCTCTTTCACTCTTTTCATGAACAGATCTGGTATCCAAAGCGCATAAAACAAGTCTCTGGCCCGCATTTCCTCTTTACCGTGATTTTTCTTCAGGTCAAGGAATTCCACAATATCGGCGTGCCATGGCTCCAGATAGATGGCAAATGCACCCTTTCTTTTACCACCACCCTGGTCTACGTATCGGGCAGTGTCGTTGTAAACTTTCAGCATCGGGATGATACCATTGCTGGTGCCTCCGGTGCCTTTGATGTAAGAACCCTGAGCTCTGATGTTATGGATAGAAAGGCCAATTCCGCCGGCGCTTTGAGAAATCTTGGCACAGCGGCTCAGCGTTTCAAAAATGCCTGAAATGCTGTCTTCTGTCATGGTGAGCAGAAAACAGGAACTCAGCTGTGGTTTAGGGGTACCGGCATTGAAAAGGGTAGGAGTGGCATGGATAAACCATTTTTCACTCATAAGATTGTAAGTCTCTATAGCACTGGTAAGATCTATGCCGTGGATACCAATGGCGGCACGCATCAACATATGCTGTGGTCTTTCCACTACCTGACCGTGCGTTCTCAGCAAGTAACTTCGCTCAAGGGTTTTGAATCCAAAGTAATCGAAATTGTAATCACGGTCGTAGATGATGGCACTGTCAAGCACCTCTTCGTATTGTCTTACTACGGCGATGGTCTCATCGCTGATGAGTCCGGCTTTCTGACCGGTTTTTGGGTCGATATAGTTGTATAACTTCTCCATGGTACGGGAGAAGGATTTATCTGTATTCTTGTGTAAGTTACTAACAGCAATTCTGGCAGCGAGAATGGCATAGTCAGGGTGTTTGATGGCCATAGCCGCAGCTGTTTCTGCAGCCAGGTTGTCTAATTCAGTGGTAGCTACGCCATTGTAGAGTCCCTGGATTACTTTTTTGGCAATTTCCAGCGGCTCGACAAATCGTTCGTTGAGACCATAGCAAAGTTTGCGAATTCTGGCTGTTACTTTGTCAAAACTTACGGCTTCCAGCTTACCGCTTCTTTTTAATACTTGCATGGGTTAAATCAATAAAAGGGTTATAAAATGTAGTTTTCGCCTAGTCGAATAGGCTGGAATTAAAAATCTTCATCTAAAGAGAAAACCTGTTTTGCTTTCTCCGCCATTACTCCTGCTTTTTGATAATCGCCTACGCGCTTCTCAAAGAAGTTGGTTTTTCCCTGAATGGAAATCATATCCATCCACGGAAAAGGATTTTCAACGTTGTAAATTTTACCGGCTCCCAATGCGCTGAGCAAGCGATCGGCTACGAATTCAATGTATTTACACATTTCATCCGCATTCATACCGAGCAAGGCAACAGGAATGGCATCTACCACAAATTCTTTTTCAATTTCCACTGCATCCGAAATAATCTGTCGTACCTGTTCGGCAGGGAGTTTATTTACAATGTGTTCATTGTACAAGAGACAGGCAAAGTCGCAGTGCAGTCCTTCGTCGCGGCTGATCAATTCGTTGCTGAAAGTCAGTCCGGGCATCAATCCTCTTTTCTTCAGCCAGAAGATGGAGCAAAAGGACCCTGAAAAGAAAATTCCTTCAACGGCGGCAAACGCGATGAGTCTCTCCTGAAAATTGCCCTGTGAAATCCATCTGAGAGCCCAATCGGCTTTTTTCTTTACACAGGGTACATTGTCAATCGCGTGGAAGAGGTAATCCTTTTCTTTTGGATCTTTGATGTAAGTGTCGATGAGGAGAGAATAGGTCTCAGAATGAATGTTTTCCATCATAATTTGGAAACCATAGAAGAATTTGGCCTCAGTATATTGAACTTCTCTGACCATGTTTTCTGCCAGATTTTCGTTTACGATACCATCGCTGGCAGCAAAAAAGGCAAGAACGTGTTTTATAAAATGGCGCTCATCATCGTTGAGCTTGGTATCCCAATCTGACAAATCCTGCACAAGATCAATCTCTTCTGCTGTCCAAAAGCTGGCTTCAGATATTTTGTAAAATTTCCAAATATCGTTGTGTTGTATTGGAAAAAGAACAAAACGGTTGGGATTGTCTTTTAACAGGGGTTCATTAAGGATACTCATTAGTCTTTATGTTATATGTTCATTACAGTTGTTCCAATGTTCATAACTAAAAAAGATATATATGTCTTTTTTAGGGACGACAAAAATATAAAAGCTCATTTTCAGAGACTATAATATTCAAATAAAAATGATATAATTTTTATTTGAATACGTACGGTTTTGGTTACTAGTTGTTTGGAATGTGTTATCGAGAACAGATCAGCAGCAAACGATGGATGTGTATCCGTCTCAATTGGTAGCACAAATTAAAAGTTTTTTTAATGGCTACTCTGCATTTCCTTTTCCAAAGTTTTCCACATTGTGTGGATAAAAAATGTAATAGGCACAATTTCAATATATTAATGAAATTTGGAATATGTGAAACCATCTCAAAAAAACAGTTTTTGACCATTTTTAATGTATGCTATTGAATATCAATGTGATACATATTTTGATTTGAAATAAACCAAATTTAGACCAACATATTAAGAAAATACATATTAAAAATTTTAAAATATATGGTTTTCCACATTTTTTATTAAATATTTGTTAAGTCGGTAACTGAATCAGCACGATCTTTTTTGGAAAAGCAGCGCTCTTGCTGGTAAATGACTCTGATTAAAATCTCTGCCTGGTTCTAAAAAACCAGATCAGCCCATAGCCCAGCAGGAGAGAGATAACAATGATCATGGGAAAGGCCCACCTGCTGTCTTGAAAAGGCAGATAGGAAAGGTTCATGCCATAAAAAGAAGCCACCAAGGTTGGAACCATCAGGATGATGGTTATCAAGGTTAGTCTGTGGATGAAGATATTCATATTGTTGCTGACAATCGATGCATATGCCTCCATGGTACCACTGAGGATGTTGGTATAAACATTAGACATGCCCAAAGCTTGTCCGTTGTCAATGATTATGTCTTCAAACAAGTCAGCGTGTATTTCCTGATCGTTGAGTTTCAACAGATCGGTTCTTTTTATTTTCAATTTCAACAGTTCGTTGGCATTCAGGCTATTCACAAAATACACAAGACTTTTTTCAATCCTTAGCAACTGCTGAAGTTCCTCATTTCTCGAAGAGTTGTACAAGACCTGTTCGATCAGATTTCTTTTGAGGTTGAGTTTTTTTAGACACTCCAGAAATCGGTATACGTTTTGCTCGAATATCTGGAGCACAAACATTCTAACATCATTGGGATCAAAATTTTTAACCTTATCTTCCATAAATTTCTCCAGGATTGGATTTTCTCTGGATGTGATGGTTACGATTTTGTCGTCCGCCAGAATGATGCCAATAGGAATGGTAAGATAGATGGCTTCATTTTCTTTATCATCGTCGTTCAACACCGGGGAAGAAATCAGAATGAGGGTAGTTTCCTCATCTTTTTCATAACGGGATCTTTCGTCAACGTCAAGTGAATCTGTTAAAAAATCAAGGGGTATGCTCAATGCATCCGCCACTCTATCCAGTTCTCCATGTTCAAATGGCGGATAGAGATTGACCCACACTGCATCTTTGGGTTCCGTGAGCTCCGTCAGCTCTCCGTTGTCTTTCCTGAAGCAATAAATCATCTTCCGAATTCATCTAAGTTGAGCAGTTGATTAAATGTCTGCAAAAATAGCGAAAATCTTTGATAAGCCATACCCAACAGTGTCTTGCAGGTGATCCTATCGCGAATTTCTTTCAGGAAATTAATAACCTGAAAAAATGACGTCCCTCCAATCTGAGAAGTTATGGCTTAGAAAGAGCATATTTTAAGTAAATATCCGTGGAATAGGTCAAAAAAAGTGGTAAATTGACCATAATCATGGACAATCAACGATAATTAGCATTATTTTTGCGCGTTTTTCAGATATGGCAAAAGTATATTTAACAAGAGTAGAAAGGTTCAATGCGGCTCACAAGCTGTGGGTCAAGGAATGGACAGAAGAGGAAAACGTGAATATGTTTGGTAAGTGTGCCAATAAAAACTGGCACGGGCACAACTATTCTTTACACGTAACCGTGAGTGGCACCCCCGATCCTGTTAAAGGCTTTATCATTGACGCAAAAAAGTTATCCATTATCATCAAAGATCGGGTAATTGAGGATCTGGATCACAGCAACCTCAATCTGGATGTGGCATGGATTCCTGAGGGGATGCAGCCTACCACAGAAAATTTGACCGTTTTGATTTGGCAGCGTCTTGAACCATTTATCACGGAAGGCCGTTTACATTGCGTAAAACTCATAGAGACGGAGACCATTTACGCAGAATATTATGGCGAATAAAAAATACCAAAAAACAGAAGCTTTTGATCCTGCTACCAAGCAGGCTCTGATTGAGAGTTATGCGTCTATTCTTCACACTGTCGGAGAAGACGTGAGTAGGGAAGGGCTTGAAAAAACGCCTGAAAGAGCTGCCAAAGCCATGCAGTTTTTAACGCAAGGCTATGAACTCGACGCTTCTGAGATCATTAAGTCAGCTATGTTTAAGGAGGATTACAGTGAAATGGTCATTGTAAAAGACATCGAGTTGTACTCTATGTGTGAGCACCACATGCTGCCATTTTATGGCAAAGTGCATATTGCTTACATCCCCAATGGATATGTAGTGGGATTGAGTAAATTGCCCAGAGTAGTGGATGTTTATGCCAGAAGATTGCAGGTTCAGGAAAGACTGACAGATCAGATTTTGAATGCCATTCAGCAAAACCTCAATCCGTTGGGTGTGGCGGTAGTCATAGAAGCTGCCCATATGTGCATGATGATGAGGGGTGTTCAAAAACAAAATTCAATGACTACTACCTCAGCATTTACCGGAGAATTCAGGAAGGCGGAAACAAGAAGTGAATTTCTAAGTCTGATAGGCAAAAAAAGTTAAAGGTCGCCTGTATAAAAAAAGCCCAATGATGGGCTCTTCAAACTTAAAAATCAAAAATCAAAATCAAATTAATCTGCTCCGTCATTGATAGCAATATCAAATACATATTCTGCTACCTTTTTTCCTGCAGTCAGCCCCGCTTCGCAATCAAAACGATAATGGATGCCACCATATATTCTCGAATTGCTTGCTTCCAGGGCCCATTGGGTGCACAGTGCTTGTTTCTCCGGAAAAAATTTGGAAAGTAAGTCTGCCGCAGCCCCCGAAAATGTTGAGTGACCTGAGGTATAACTTGGAAAATTGGGGGTTCCTAAAATGGTTTTGAATCCCGGTACTGCCTGAATTGGTCTTGGATAATGATAATAGTATTTAGCATCCCAGCAAGCGATGCCGGCATCCATAATGGCCATATTGAGATAAGCCAATACCCGGGCAGAGCGCAAAGGGTTAAGTTTCTTCTCCGTGATGAAATCACATGCCAGCCTGTTCCAGTGTCCGGGTGGTGTATAGGTACTCGTGCCGTCAGACCAAAAATTGGCAATTCTCCTTTGTTCGGCGGTAAGGTTTTTTCGAACATCTTCGAGTTCATCAACAGCATCTTTGAATGCTGCTGACCCGGGGGCAGGGGGCGGCACAGGTCGCACCAATTTGACATCACTGATGGACCACATTTTTAAGTTGCCATAAGCGGGTGTAATGCCTACCGGTCTTTCAGGAATTTCCTGATTCACCCATTGCCAGCCGAACCTGTTTAAGGCTTCAGTTTTAATGGAATCAGAAACAGGCCTTGGGGTTTGCGCCTTTTTCATTCCATCGGTGGCGGCTCTTTTCATGACCTCAGCAGCTACTTTGGTACCAAGATCGGTACCGGCTACCACATCACTATTTACATGCAATCCGGTGTAGATGAGGCTTTGCAGGTGTTCGTCGGCTTTGGCCTTTATGTAATCTTTTTCAAGAGGAAACATCGAAGTCAATATGGATTGAGCAATGGCTGTTGCAGTAGCACCCTGTGAAGGATAAGACGGCATGAGGGTATTGCCATAATAAGGTTCGATCGCTGAAGATGATGCAGAAGGGGCACCACGATTGAATTGTTTGTTGAGTTGCCAGCATTCGATAAGGCCGTCAAACATAGCCACCTGGAGGTAGGCCAACATCCTGCAAGTATAGGGAGGATGGGCAAATGGAAATTTTGGATATGATGAAGGATTATTGACGTCAGGCAAATTATAAACCCCGTTGGCGTCCGGTGCAGGCGCCAGGTTGTATTTGGCTGCCAGATCACGGGCAATTTCATTCCATCTCAACACAGGATTGGAAGTCCAGTAGTCGGCTATTTTTCTTTGATCTGCGGTCATTTTCTGAACCTGGTCAACGGTCAACAGCAGTTCTGCTTTGTAACTATCAGATGAAGTGGATTCAGGAATAGCAATGCCAAAATCTTTATCCGGACTTACCACTACTTGCTTCCATGAACCGCCATCTTCATCGGCATCCGTCCATTCATAGCTTTCAAATGAAACAAAAGTGGACACATCTTCATTACAGGATAGGGCAGTAATGAAAAATAGCGCCAAAAGAGTTGTTGTGTATTTTGTTATCTTCATGATATTGAATGCCTTTTGCTTATATAGAAAAACGATACATTACCCCCCCGCTGTAAACGGTGGAGATGCCCGCATTGCGGCCTTTGACCAGTTGAAGGTAACCCAACTGAATACCCAGTTTTGGGAAAAACTTTGGATAATATTGAATTAAACCGGACAAGGTAGAAGCGTCCATGCCGGTGCCCGGGAAAGGCATTTCATATTTTCTGATATCCGCCCCCCCTATGGCATTGATTTTCATAAATGTGGCCTCTATTCTTAGATTGCCTTCCAAAAATCTGGCACCCAAGGTTGTTGCCATTTGCCATTGGTCCGGAACATTTACTTTATCTGAGTAGTAGGCACCATCTGTGAAGTAATAAGTTCTTTCCAATTGACACATACCTCTCATATGGTAGGAAGCCCATGACCTGAGGAAAATGCCGGAATTTTTATGGGTGAATTCCACCATGGCGCGGTTTGCCCATTCTTTGCAATTGGCACCCAGTGAAATTGGCCCTAATTCAGTATTATAGTTGGAAACCGGTGTTGATCCAAAAGACATGGCAAAAACATTGATGCCAACACCCTTGTCCAATAATTTGATTTTATACTTGATACCTGCTGCTAAATCCTGAAATCCCGATGCAGTTGCGAGGGTGCCTTGAGAAGCGGCGGCATGTGCAAATGGAAGCATGGAAATAAAAGTAAGATTGGATGTAACGCCATATACAGCTGCAGCTACTCCGGTCTGCCGGGTTAATGTGCCAATGTTTCCATTGATGCGTTTCAAATCGGCTTCATAGTATGTGTCCCAGGAGTCGTGCATATACATGGCAGCGAGACAAACTTCTCTTTTACCCATTATTTCAGCATCTGTAAAAGTTTGTGCAGTGCCCCAAAAGGTTGAGAGGATAAAGAATAATAAAAATAAAGTCCTCATTTGTTAGCTTGTTGAAGTCGTAAAACAAGCATAAAAGTTAAAATTCCAAAAATCAGGAATAATATTTATATACATATTTATTTGTATAATGTATAAATAGTTTATAAACTATATTATATAAAGAATAAGTTTTATTTGCAATAATAATTCCGTTAAATCGGAACTAATTGATTTACTTTGTGATGTAATTTTTGTTCCGAAAAAATGGAAAAACGGCTGGCAAAGAATCTTCATTTTTTAAGAAAATACCATGGGTATACGCTGGTGGAATTGGCCCGCCTGATGCAGATCAGTAAAAGTGCTTTGTCAGACTATGAAAATGCAAAATCGCCTCCTTCCTTTGAGTTGATATATCAGTACTGTATTCGCTTTAATGTGGATTTGGCTGTTATCGGATCAGAATTGCTGGAAGAAGAAAAATTCAGAGCTGGAAAATACCAAAGGTCCAGGGTGAACCCAATTGATCTGCTGGTTATGAGCCAAAAGCAGGCTTTACTACAACAAAAACTGGAAAGCATGGAAGTGCAACTTACCCTTTTGAATCAGTTGCTGGAGAGCAAAGAATCGGAAAACAAAACGCTTAAATTGCAAATTGAACTGCTCAGTCCGTAAATTATTAGAAATGGTTAGGCGCCGGCGTCCAACCGATCTGCATCCAAAACCTGAGCTTCATAATCCTCTGTTTTCCAAGAGCTTTTTAGTGCTTCAATGGCTGCGCTTGTTTCTTCCATGGTTTCTTCTTTACCTGCCAGGCCATTGAGCTTGTTCAATATTAAAGTTTGCAACTTCATCAGAACGGCAAGGGTATGTTGGTTTTCGACGATGCGTTTTTGATTGTTGATGATGTTCACCTGGTTTTTAACAATCACTTCCTGGTTGCGGATAATATTGCCTTGGTTGCCTATGACAGTGGCATCTCCGCTTGACTTCACTTTTTGATTCTCGATCAGAATATTTATGGTTTCAAACATTTGAATCTGAAGATTCCTCAGGTGTTCATTGGCCTGTGCCAGTTCTTTGAGTTGCTCTTGAATGTCTGCCATCTATATTGGATTTCAGGGTAATGATACAAAGATTTATGGTTTCGAGGTGGTTATTGTTCTCATTTTATTACCAGAGCGTCTTTGTGATAATAAGTTTTATTTAATTTGCCTCAAATTTAATTCGTTGTCGGCTAATAGCAGAGCTCTAAAAATACCCTGGGTGTATGTTGGTTATGTCTTTATCGTTTTGGTAAGCTGGGCTTTCTTCATGTACCAGCGTGACATGGTAGCTCTTTTTGCAGGACAATGGCAGGTAATGACCACCATGGTTTTCGGCGCGTTTATAGCCGGTTCAAGCCCTGAAGGAAGTGCTTCTATTGCCTATCCTGTATTTACGCTGCTCTTAAAAATCACTCCGGATGATGCCCGAAATTTTGCCTTTGCTATCCAGAGCATTGGTATGACTGCTGCCTCCATTTTTATATTAAACAGAAAAACCAAATTGGAGTGGAACTACATTAAGTACATTACCGTCTTTGGACTGCCGGGACTTTTGTGTGGAACTTATCTTTTGCTACCGCATGTCATACCCTCAACTGCAAAGCTCATTTTTGTTTCTCTTTGGTTCGGATTTGGCCTTGTCCTATGGCATCAGAATAGATCATCAGATGTCTTGAGACTTGACTACCTGCCTGCATTAAAAACAGGTGATAAACTGCTGTTGGCTGCATTTGGATTTGCGGGTGGTCTGATATCTGCCTTATTTGGCACCGGAATTAATATTCTCAGTTATTGTTTTATGGTTAGTTATTATCGGATAAGCGAAAAGGTGGCGACCCCTTCATCCGTTTTAATTATGACGGTAGAAACCATTTTTGGCTTTATGTTGCACGC
>CALJKQ010000325.1 GCA_937973565.1 uncultured Saprospiraceae bacterium
TTCACCCAATACTGTGTTGACTGCAAAAGTATCCAGAGTGGGAGCGAGTGGTTTGACAGAAATTTATTCACAAACCAATGACTATGGTACATTGGATGCATGCGAGCAGGTTGAAAACATCAACTTTGCCGAGAGATACACAGAGCCAACAGAAGTTGGAACTTACCAGTTGGATTACGTAATCGATTCAGACAACAACAAATTTGCTGCCAACGATACACGTTCATCAAGATTTATCATGACAGAAAATGTATTCTCCAATGCATTGACTGAACCAGAATTCGGCAGAGCTTATCTTGGTCGTTTCATCAGTGGTGTAAACCCTGCATTTATTGGTGCCAACATCAATTTCTGGTCATTGGGAACCAGCTACTATGTTGAAAACGGTTCTGGCTTTGCTGCCAAAGAATTCCGTTTCGGAGTAGATACTTTGGCTTCCAACGGAAACTACAGTGCTTCATTAACTTGTGCTGTATACAAAGTGTTGAGCAATGATGATGATCCATCAACTGCTGATGTAGATGAATCAGGCGATATTACCGGAGAAGAAAGAGTATTGGTAGGTCGTGGTGTTGATCAGGACGGAGCCGAAGAACTTTTCATCGACAATACAACAGCCGGAAGAAGAAGAAGCAAATTCATCCTTCAGGATCTTGATGGAAACGAGCTTAAGTTGGAAGATAAGACTACTTACCTGTTCATGGTTCACGTGAGAGGATTCAGTGGTACAGCTTACTTCCCATTCCTCAGCTTTAACCCTAACTCAAGCAATACTACATTGAGGTGGTCATATACTGAGGCCACTAATTTTGCGAATGCAACAGAAGGCATTTACAGAGACTTTGGTACTTGTGTGAGCCGTGGTGCTACTGAAGACGACAATGTTGATGAGAGATCTTTGGCAACCAGATTCTTCAAGAGAATGTACTCAGAAGTACAGATTGGTGTAGTAAGTGCTACCGAAGATGTATTGGATGAGATGGCAGTAAGCGTACATCCTAACCCAACTTCAGGAGATTTGTACGTTGATATGAACTTGTCAAATGTATCTAAAAAAGTAGTAGTTGAAATGTATGACATTGCCGGCAAGAAGATGTCTACACAAAACTTCAACAATGTTAGAACAGAAACTTTGAAAGTAAATACCAACACCTTAAATACAGGTGTATACTTTGCAAAAGTTACAACTGACGAAGGTACTGCTTCCAGAAAGGTAATCGTTACTAAGTAATTATCATTTAGAAGTCAAGAAATGAGGGTTTATGGTTTTTCCATAAACCCTTTTTTTTGTGCTGTGTTGATTAATATTATAGATGTTCTCTTTAAACCATCCCGGCTTATTATTTTAAATTTTCTTCCCTTATCCGAACATTTATGAAGTCTAATATTTTATTTTCGTTACTGGTTAAAATTTCCAAAATGCGTTTTTTGATTACCCTTTGTTTCATTGTTTATGGCAGTTCAGTTTCAATTGCTCAGCTCGCCAAAATCGACCCTGCTTTGATTGCTTTGTCGCAAAGTCAGCAAGAGCTGGACTACATCGTATTGATGGAGGGTAATACGGATGCCTCGCCTTTCACATCCGGGATTCAGGGTAAAAAGAACAAAGGAAGGTGGGTTTATCAATACCTAAAAACAACCAGTGATCAGTCCCAGGCACCCCTTATTGCATGGCTGCGCCAAAACAAAGTGAACTATTTTCCTTTTTTTGTGACCAACTGCATCCAGGTCAAAAGCAATTTCCAAATCTTAAAAACCATAGCCGCTCGCAGTGATGTAAAAAAAATAACCTTAAACTTTAATATTAAAATTGACCGCATAACTTCCGAGCCACTGATCAGTAGCCGTGAACCCGAACCCGAATGGGGTATCAAACGCATTGGGGCAGACAGTGTATGGCGAATGGGATATGATGGTAAAGATATTGTTGTGGGAGGACAGGATACAGGCTACGATTGGGTGGTGTCTCCCTTAAAAAGAAAGTACAGAGGCTATGTCAACGATACCCTTGCTCAACACGATTACAATTGGCATGACGCCATACATAGCAAGAGTCCATTGGCCGGAGACAGCCTCAATCCATGTGGCTTCAATATTGTGGAACCGTGTGATGACAACAACCACGGCACCCATACCATGGGCACTATGGTAGGAAGCGACAGCAGCAACCTGATTGGCGTAGCGCCCGGTGCGAGTTGGATGGCATGCCGTAATATGGAGCGTGGCAATGGACAGTTGTCGACTTATCTGGAGTGTTTTGAGTGGTTTTTAGCCCCAACTGATTTGAATGGTGAAAATGCAAACCCCGATAAGGCACCCCATGTGATCAACAATTCTTGGTACTGCTCACCCGAAGAAGGATGCAATCCCGGCAATTGGGATGCTTTGCAGATAGCCGTAAAAAACCTTAAAGCTGCAGGCGTGGTCGTAGTAGTGTCTGCAGGTAACAGTGGTCCGGGTTGCGAGACAATCAATGCACCACCCGCGCATTTTGAGCCTTCATTTTCAGTAGGCGCTACCATGTTCAATGATACGATCGCCAATTTTTCAAGCAGAGGACCTGTATCCATAGATTCCAGTTTTCGCATCAAACCCGATGTGTCTGCTCCGGGCAGGGGTGTGAGATCGGTAATTAGAGGAGGAACCTTTGCTTCGTTCAACGGTACCAGTATGGCCGGGCCTCATGTGGCAGGTCTGGTAGCTTTGATCTTGTCTGCCAATCCGGAATTGGAGGGTGAGGTAACTACCATTGAAGAGATCATTCGTCAAACTGCAGATATAAAATATTCTGACCAAGATTGCGGAGGCGTTTCGGGCCAGGCACACCCTAACCCCATTTACGGTTATGGCCGCATCAATGCCATAGCTGCTGTGGAAGAAGCCATTCGTACACAAGTGGGTTACGGATCTGATCCATCTGAAGGTAAAGAGGAATTGATAGCGTATCCCAATCCGGCCTTTGATGTGATCCATGTGATGGCTCCTACTGAACCGGGGGGAACATATGTATTAAGCGTATACAACAGTTTCGGTGTTTTGGTTTTCACAGAAAAGAAAGGCACTCCCGACTTCCTTTTGACCGTGAGTGGCTGGGCCAAAGGGCTATACCTGGCGAAGATGGAGACAGTAGAAAAAACCTTTTCAGCAACCGCTCGATTTGAGGTTATCCATTGATGTTGCGATCAGCGGGTAACTACAAAAGGCAGTGATTTCGACAGGCCATCTTTGGTACTGGTTAAGATCAGCACATAGTTGCCGGAACTAAGGGTTTCGGCAGAAAAGTAAAAGGAATTTCTTCCCTGCTTGACTCTCTGGAAGTGCATGGTAGTCTGTTTTTGGCCCCTGATGTCGTACAGTGAGAAGGCCATTTCTCGTTTTTGATCCAATGTAAAGTCAACAATAACCTCACCTCCCGAAACCGGATTGGGGTACAGCCTGAGGTCTTGTATAAACGATTCGGCTTCTTTTACACCTACACCGCCAATTTGAATGTAAGCTGTTTTGGTGATGGAATCTTTGCCGGCAAAATTACTAACCACCAGACTCACATCATAGGCGCCTTCCGTGGCATAACTGACTATCGGGTTGGCTTCTGTTGAGGTAGCAGGACTGCCTCCTTCGAAGTACCATGTTCTGGAGAGTGGAGCATTGAGAGATAAGTCGGTAAAACGAATATCCTCAAGGGTGGCTGCGGTTTGTTTGTCGGACATGAAATCGGCGACCGGCAATTTGGCTTCCAGCACGGTTATAAATTTTTGTTTGATTTCATTGTCACTGCCTGCAATGTTTCTCGATGTAAGATTGGTATAGTGCGATCCCTTTTTGTCGTATCGAACTACCGGGTTTTGTTCTTTGGACGTAGCAGGGATGCCATTTTGGAAAGTCCAGGTAAAGTCAACAGGGTTGTTGGTCGACAGGTCCTGGTATTGCACACTTTCACCCTGGTAAATGGTATCTCTGTCTGCTGTGAAGTTGGTAACCGGGGGCAGAATGGGCTCCATCACCGTAATATAATCCTGTTTAACATAAGTGAGTGTATCATTGGTGATTTCATTTACCACTTTCAGCGTAACATCAAAACTACCGGTGTTGGCAAAGTTAATGGTAGGAGAAAGGGTGGTTGAAGTGGCCGGAGATCCCCCTTCAAAAGTCCACTGCAGTACTTTGGTTGACAAGGTGTTAACCATTGAAAACTTAGCGGCAGACTGGGGTTCCAGCGTGGTTTTATCGCCTATGAAATCCTGAAAATAATGGCTGGAATCCTGAAAGTATTGTGTAATCCAGGTGCCATAGCTGCCCTTTCCAAAGCAGCCAGTGGTCCATATTTCTGCGCCGGTGGAATAGGGGTCAAAAAACCGGCGACACACTGTGGTATAGTCACCCCATCTTTCTCTGTCTCCATCCAGTACGTTGACGGCATTGGTACCTGTTTTGACGAGAACCTCTTCTCCCCAGTCAAATGTATTGTTGCTGCCATCGCAAATAATGGCCCCCTGTGAGGGGAATAAAGTCGGCCCGGTTTTGAGAAAGTTGATCAGGACTTTTGTGTCTGTCATGGTTTCCCCAAAAGCCGCAATCGATGGGAAGCCATAGTCAAAGTTGTCCTGGTAATAAAGACTACCGGTTACTTCCAGCGTTGAAAGGTTTAATCTGCCATAGAAGATCGCTGATGTATTGTTGGGAGAATTGACGTGTGCACCGAAATGGATGATGCCATTGAGTTCCATGGCATTCCATATCCTGCTGTCGAATGTATTCATTACATTGGTAGTATTGGGTTGAACACCATCCGGAGCCAATTCTGTTTGGGGTCCGTTCATTTGCCTGGCTGCAATTTCAGGCTGGTTTCCGGCCACGGATCCTGTGACCGTATGTAAGTGGTATTGATTGCCCCCTTGAGCCACGTTGCTCACCAGGTGCATGCTTGCATCGGGGTATTGGTGCCATGCATTGTGGGTAGGTACCAGGTTGAAGGCTAGTTGTCCATCTTCATTCCTTAGGTCGGTATAGTAGCCAAAAACCAGAGGCAGACCTTGAAAACAAGCTGCCTTGTCGATTTGAAATAAAATCGAATACTGCCAGTCTCCGGCGTTGTCCCTCATAAGTCCGCTGATGAACAAGTCTTGTTTGGAAAGACCCACATTGGGGTAGTCAAACCAGTGATTATCGCCCAGTGGATTGCCGTCTACATTGTAATAATACCAACCTGCAGCAGGGTCTTCTTTCTTTGAGAAAGCGACCACAATTTTGGTAGTCTGGGGTGTATTGCCGTGCAGTGCGATGGCAATAAAACGATTGTATTCAGCATCGTAAATGATGCGGGGATCGTACACACTTGAGCCAATGTTGAGCAGGGTATAAAAGTCAGACAGGTTTTGGGTAAAGGTGACTTTGCCTCCACTGTTGGCAAAGATGATGTTTGAGTTGATGGCAGAAACTACAAAGCCATTTACCGACACCGCCATGCTATTATCGGGAGGAACGTTGTTGCCCTGGATGTTGCCATTGAAATTGATTCCTATAGCCGGTTTTTCGGTTGAACGGCTTGCAGTGCCTGAAGTGACGTTGGGTCTTTTGGCAGCCTGGATAAGTTGTTTAGCTCTTAAAATCTCCTCAGCAGGCACTGAATAAGCGTGCTCGGAGGAAGTATAATTGAGTATTCTCGATTTCCATGGATGTTTCAATTGGGAAGGAAGTCCGAAAATACCAGCCTTTTCAGTACGAACAATAGTGGCTTTGTTTTGTGCACTTGCGTTTGTTGCAAAATAAAATATGGTAAAAACAGTGAAAACTGAAAAGAATTTCATGTCAAATAAATTTATCTATTTGTAAAATAAAGAAATTGCAAGATCATGGCAAAATAAAAGTAAGTACGGCCAGTGGGTATTGTCCCGGAAAGCAACTAAAATCACATAGATTTAGTAAACAAAGCTTAAATTTGCAGCCTTTTACATAAGGAGTGTACAGAAAAAAGCGAGCTGACGAAATTGCTGTGCTTTTAGAGCAGACACCCTATCTGTCAAATTCAATCTTAAATTCATGAATACAAGTTTTCTGAAAAATCTGGGGCTGGGTGCTACCAATGCGGGTACCTGGACAGGACAAAAGTCATT
The DNA here is from genome assembly GCA_937973565.1 of uncultured Saprospiraceae bacterium. Classification (GTDB taxonomy): domain Bacteria; phylum Bacteroidota; class Bacteroidia; order Chitinophagales; family Saprospiraceae; genus JADKBO01. Next base: position 6,114 of record CALJKQ010000325.1, read on the forward strand.
TTCCTCCAAAAAAGTAATCACATCCTACTCTCCTGTGGACGGTAAGGAAATTGCCCGTGTAAGTGTTACCGGTGAAGGAGATTACGAAAAAGTAATGAACGCCGCAAGTCAGGCTTTTGACGAATGGAAGACATGGCCGGCTCCCCGAAGAGGAGAAATCGTAAGGCAGTACGGAGACGTATTGAGGGCGCACAAAGAAGATTTGGGCAAGCTGGTATCTTATGAAATGGGCAAATCACTGCAGGAAGGATACGGAGAAGTCCAGGAGATGATCGATATCTGTGATTTTGCTGTAGGGCTTTCCCGTCAATTGTATGGATTAACCATGCATTCTGAGCGACCCTCACATCGCATGTACGAGCAGTGGCATCCACTGGGTATTGTAGGCGTAATCTCTGCCTTTAATTTTCCGGTTGCCGTTTGGTCATGGAATGCCATGATTGCTCTGGTTTGTGGTGATGTAGTCGTTTGGAAGGGAAGCGAGAAGACGCCCCTTTGTGCGGTTGCCTGCCAAAGGTTGTTGGCCGGCGTATTGAAAGCCAACGGAGTTCCGGAAGGAGTAAGCTGTATTGTGACAGGAGATTATACCCTGGGACAAAAAATGTCATCTGATGCCAGAGTTCCCTTGGTTTCTGCCACCGGCAGTACGCGCATGGGCAAGGCCGTAGCAGCCGCAGTGGCGGCCAGATTGGGCAGAAGCCTGCTTGAATTGGGTGGCAACAATGCCGTAATTGTTACCCCCAATGCAGACTTATCATTGGTATTACCGGCAACTGTTTTCGGTGCAGTAGGTACGGCGGGTCAGCGTTGCACTTCGACCCGAAGATTGATTGTACATGCCGATGTGTACGACAAAGTGAAAGCACAATTGGTAAAAGCCTACAAGCAGATAAAAATTGGCAATCCCCTGGATGCCCGCAACCATGTAGGTCCTTTGATTGATGGGCTGGCCGTTGATAATTACCTGGCAGCCCTCGAAAAAGCCAAAAAAGAAGGGGGAAAGCTATTGGTCAAAGGAGGTGTAGAAAAAGTAAGAGGTTATGCCAACGGTCACTACGTATTGCCTGCCATTGTTGAGGCAAGAAACGATATGTCCATCGTACAGGCAGAAACCTTTGCACCTATTCTCTATTTGATCAAATACGAAGGACCGGTAACCGAAGCCATTAAAATCCAGAATGACGTGCCTCAGGGTCTGTCATCGGCTATCATGACGACCAACCTGAGAGAGGCAGAACTGTTCCTTTCTGCGGCGGGTAGCGATTGTGGCATTGCCAATGTCAATATTGGTACTTCCGGTGCAGAAATCGGAGGTGCATTTGGAGGTGAAAAAGAGACCGGTGGAGGCAGAGAATCAGGTTCAGATTCCTGGAAAGCCTACATGAGAAGACAGACCAATACCATTAATTACAGCACCAAATTGCCTTTGGCGCAGGGCATTAAGTTCGATTTTTAAGGCGAGGCATATCCCAGTGGCGATATTGTATCGTTTTTGAATAATAACTGCCATCAGTACTTTCATATTTCATCAAAAAATGTTAACTTTATGATGAAACTGAAGCAACTGGTGGCAGTTTTTTTATGCCTGCTTGCTTCGGTTATTGATCATATCTATAACAACAAGCCATGAACCCCTTGACCAAAACATTAGGCATAATATGGGTGGCAGCTTTCCTGGTGCAGTGTTCTCCCAAAGCAACGGCACCGGTAGCAGAGGCACCAGATCCTAAAACAGAAACACCGCCACCGCCTCCACCACCACCCGGAAATACCACATCCTGTCGAACTTTCAACGATTTGCCAGGCACTGAACGTGAAAAGGCAGAGACAGCCTTTGTATTGTACAAAGATCAAATGAAATACAACAATTACAAGGCTGCCCTACCCATCTGGAAGCAAGCCTACACCTTAGCTCCGGGATCGAATGGCAGGGTAAAAAGTCATTTCGACGATGGTGTGGCGATTTACAGCAAATTGGTACAGGAGACAGCAGACAGCACACAAAAGCGATTGTATGTTGATACCATCCGTATGATACAGGCCAAAAGGGAAGAGTGCTTTGGCGCAGATGCTGCCTACATTGGACAAAAGGGATTTGATTACTACTACAATCTTTATGGACTGGTGTCAGAAAGAGAGATCTATGAGACATTTAAGAAGTCCATCGATATGGGGAACGGCAAAGTGGAATATTTTATTGTAAACCCATTTACCAAATTGCTGTACGACATGGTGCAGGCTGACCACCTGAACAAAGAAGAAGGCAGCAAATACGCGGTACTTATAGGAAAGGCCATTAAAGACGGTCTGGCCAATTGCACCGGTGCGCAATGCGAAGCATGGAAAGTAATCAATGAATATGCTCCGGATCTGCTGGAAAGTCTGGAAGGTATAGACAACTTTTATGATTGCGAATATTATGCAGACAAGTATTACACCTTGTATAAAGCCCACCCTGATTCCTGCGACATTGTAAACCTCGCCTACAGAAGGATGTTACGAGGCAAGTGTGCAGAATCCGATGCCAGATTGAAAGAGGTAGCAGCTTTGAGAAATGGAAAATGTTATGTAGCACCGGCTGCTACCGGCACCTTATCTCAGGCGTACGAAGCATACGGCAAAGGCAATTACAAGAACGCCATTTCTTTGTTTGAGAAATATGTGAACGAGGAGGCACCAGACAAAGAGAAAAAGGCTAAAGTTCTATTGATCATATCCAATATCTATTACGGGGATGTCAAGAACTATCCCAAGGCACGCCAATATGCTTACGAAGCGGCCAAACAAAAATCGGGATGGGGCGAACCTTACATCCTGATTGGCAAATTGTATGCCTCCAGCGGCCCGTTGTGTGGACCGGGCAGGGGTTGGGATAGCCAGATCGTTACCTGGCCGGCTATAGATAAGTGGGAATATGCCAAAAGTATTGATCCGGCTGTTGCCAAAGAAGCCAATACACTGATCAACAGATACAGACAATATATGCCCTCACGGGAAGATGTGCACCAGCGTATTTTAGCCCCGGGTCAGTCATTTACCGTGGGTTGTTGGATAAAGGAAACCACCAAAATCCGCACTTCTGACTAATTAACAGGGTAATTAACAGCAAATTAAGAGCAAAGCAGGCTGCATTTAGTGGCCTGCTTTCGTTTCAATATCATTCATAATGTTATTTTTGCACTCATTTAAAAGCTAGATAGCCTTGAAATATAAAATAATCTTCATTCTGCTGATTTTATCGCACCTCGGTTTTTCTCAATCTATTGGGGTGAGAGCGGGGTTGAATTATAATTCATTTTCAGGCCCGTTAGAAGCCAGAGAGTCATATGGATATACCAGCGGCATTCACTTTGGCATCAATTACGGGTACAAGCTCTCCAATTCATTTATGATAAGGGGAGAGCTGCTCTACAACCAAACCGGAGGCAAACAAAAATTTGACGGTTCCAGTTATTACCTCATTTATACACCGGAAAAAACGGTATTTGAAAGGGGCAGAAGGATTTTGGATCTTGAGATTACCACTTCCTACATCAGTTTCCCCATAACTGCCGTTTATCAGCCCTGGAAAAAAATTGAATTGTTCGCCGGTTTTTCGCCCAACTTCCTGGTGAATCCCACCGGCAGGGGAACGGTGAGGTTTTATTCCACGGATCACCCAAGCGAAATAATATTTAAGCAATCGCTGGATTACAATTATTACAAAGATGAGGCCCTGGCTGCCTCCACTACCAACACCGGCTTTGCCAAAATCATTGTTGACGGAGAAGTGGTAAACGTTCCAAAAATCATAGGTGCTTATTACCAAAATGATGTGAAGCCTGCAGACCGGATCAACTGGTTTAACCTTTCAGCAGTAGGCGGCATCAATTACTTCCTCAACAAAGGTTTTTTTGTAGGCGCCAGATTTGAGTATGGCTTGTTGGATGTAACCAACAACAGCATAGACTATACCCTCGAAAAATTCAACGACGACTTTACCATCAACAAACGAGCGGATAAAGACATACACATTACCTTCCAGGCATCGCTGGGTTTCCGGTTTTAGTGTGCTTCCAGCCAGTTGTTACCCACGCCGATACCAACTTCAATAGGCACTCTCAGGTTGGGAATGGCCGACGGCATTTTGTCGAGTACAATGGCTTTGATGGTTTCCAACTCAGGCAGAAAAACATCGAACACCAATTCATCGTGCACCTGTAAGATCATGCGTGATTTGAGGTTTTCTTCGCGAATGGCCTGGTGGATGTTGATCATGGCTACTTTGATCATATCTGCGGCTGTGCCCTGGATGGGCGTATTGATGGCCACTCTTTCCGCATTGCTGCTGGCCAGTGCGTTTCTGGAATTGATGTCGCGCAATTCTCTCCTTCTGCCCAGCATGGTTTTTACATAGCCATGCGACCTTGCAAAGGCAACGGTTTCATCCATGTATCTCTTCAATCCTGCAAACTGTACGAAGTACTGGTCGATGAGGTCTTTGGCGTCTTTGCGCGAAATGCCCAGTTGCCTGCTCAGGTTGGTGGCACCGGCACCGTAGGTAATGGAAAAATTAACCGTTTTTGCATTTCGTCTTTGTTCTGCTGTCACCTGGTCGATGGGCACATTGTACACCTTGGCGGCTGTGGCTTTGTGAAAGTCATTGCCCGAATGAAATGCTTCCAACATGGCTTCGTCGCCACTGATTTCTGCTATGAGGCGCAATTCGATTTGAGAGTAATCGGCCGAAAGCAAGGTGTATTCTTCAGACCTGGGTTCGAAAGCTTTGCGAATTTCTCTTCCAGCTTCATCCCGGATGGGAATGTTTTGCAAATTGGGGTTATCAGAAGCAAGCCTGCCCGTGGCCGCCCGTGCCTGGTTGAAGTTGGAGTGAACCCTGCCTGTTTTGGGGTTGATCATGGTGGGCAAGGCATCTACATAGGTAGACTTAAGTTTGGTAAATTTACGGTACTCCAGAATTTTGGCAATAATAGCATGTTCCTCTGCCATTTCAGTGAGTTTGTCTACATCGGTTACGTACTGACCGGTGCTGCTCTTTTTACCTTTATAGGGAAGTTTCATTCTGTCAAACAACACCTCACCCACTTGTTTGGGTGAAGATATGTTGAAGGGGGTGCCGGCTTCTTTATATACTTCCTGCTCTACCCGCAGGATTTCTTTTTCGAGTTCTTTGGAATAATCGGCTAAAAAATCGGGGTTGATCCTTACGCCTTCAAACTCCATGTCCCTGAGTACATTGATAAGGGGTGCTTCAATGGTCTGGTACAATTGGGTCATTTCCAGCTTGTCCAGTTTTTCTTCCAATATGGGTTTTAGTTGCAGGGTAAAATCTGCATCTTCCCCGGCGTATTCGACCACTTTTTCAAGCTTCACCTGACGCATGCTGAGTTGGGTTTTGCCTTTGCCAATGAGGTCTTCGATGGGCACCATCTTGTAATCGAGGTACGCTTCGGTAAGGTAATCCAGTTTATGGCGCAGATCCGGCTCGCACAAGTAGTGGGCTATCATGGTGTCGAAATAGGGTCCTTTGATATCCACACCATACCACTTCATGAGGGTGGAATCGTATTTGGCATTTTGGCCAATCCACAATTTATCATCCGATTCCAGCAGGTCTTTGAATTCATGGATCAGGGCTTTGGCTTCGGTTTGATTCTCCGGCACGGGCACGTAGTACGCTTCGTGGGGCTTAACGGAAAATACCAGGCCTACAGCTTCTGCCACATGGGCATCTATGCCGGTGGTTTCTGTATCGAAGCTGATGGTTTTTTCTTGCTGCAACATGGCAATTAAAGAGGCTCTTTTCTCCGCCGAATCTATCAGGTGATAATGGTGGGCAACGTTTTCAATATTGCGTTTAGCCACTGCGTATTTTGTTTCCTCTGAAGATGATTCTTCTTTGGTGGATTTTTCTTCTCCGGTGTCGAAAAGCGAAGTTTGCACCCCGGTTTGTTCCCCCAGGATTTGAACGGCGAGGGATCTGAATTCCAGTTCCTTGAAGATTTCCCCTAGTGCCTCCTTGTCCATAGGGTCGATTTGGAAGTCCACTTCGTTGAAGGTGATAGGCGATTCGATTTCGATGGTGGCCAGTCGTTTGGAGAGCAAGGCCTGATCAGCAAATTCTTTGATGCGTTCGCCGTTTTTGCCTTTGATGTTGTGGGCATTGGCGATGACGTTTTCGACCGTACCGTATTCTTTGAGCAGGTTGACGGCTGTTTTGGGTCCTATGCCCGGCACCCCGGGGATATTGTCGACACTATCTCCAATGAGGCCCAGGGAGTCGATTACCTGCTCAACCTTTTCGATTTCCCATTGCTCCAGAATTTCTTTTCTGCCGAGAATTTCGATGCCATTGCCTTGTCGTGATGGTTTGTACATGAAGATGTGGTCAGACACCAGTTGGCCGTAATCTTTGTCGGGTGTGACCATGTATACATCGTATCCTTGTTTTTCAGCTTGTTTGGCAACGGTGCCAATGAGGTCATCGGCTTCATAATTATCGAGGTAAAGGATGGGGATTTTCATGGCCGCCAGAATCTGTTTGATGTAAGGCATGGCGATAGAAATATCCTCGGGCTGGGCGTCTCTGTTGGCCTTGTATTCCGGGTAGTAATCGTGTCTGAAGGTGCTCTTAGGGTCGAAGGCTACAGCGATGTGGCTGGGTTTTTGGTTTTGCATGAGATCCCAGAGGGTACGCATGAAGCCGGCCACGGCTGAGGTGTTGACGCCTTTGGAGTTGATGAGGGGTCGGGAAATAAAGGCAAAGTGGGCCCTGTAAACGAGGGCATGACCATCAAGCAGGAAAAGTTTTTTGTCAGACATAAGGCTGGTTTGAGGAGGGTAAAAATAGAAATAATGTGGGTAGGTTGGGTAAATGTGAATTGTTTAATCATTTTGTGGGTGATATTTTGGTGGATTATGATTCCACGCCTACGGCGTTTCTTGGGTGGGTGAGACGCAATGTATTGCGTCTGTACACGCCTGCGGCTTTTTGGGTGGGTGAGACGCAATGTATTGCGTCTGTACGTGCGCCTGCGGCTTTTTGGGTGAGGGAGATGCAATGTATTGCGTCTGTGCGCGCGCCTGCGGCTTTTTGGGTGAGGGAGATGCAATGTATTGCGTGTGTACACTTTCATATTTCCTTTTAAATGCCAGAAAAGAAAATGATATCCTAAATGAAAAATAATGGGTGTATTCTAAATATTTGATTTTCAGATTATTAATGGTCTTTTCAAAAATTGTGGTGGGAGATTTGAAAATAAGCTATAATTTTATAACGAAAATATCGTTATAAAAACTAAATTTGCATTATTAAAACGAAAAAATGAATAATCTTCAGCCTTTAGAAGAAGAAATCATGCAATTGTTCTGGCATTTGGGAAAAGCATTTCCCAAAGAGATCATTGCTTATCTCAAAGAACCGGTGCCACCTTACAATACGGTATTGTCCACCATCCGTAAGCTGGAAAAGGAGGGTTATCTGAGTTTCAGAAAATTTGGCAAATCGCACCAGTATTACCCCATTGTACAAAGAGAGGATGCATCGCGGTCTATTTTCAAAAAGCTGTATGACAAATATTTGCAAAGAGACAAGATGGAATTGCTTTCTTATTTCATGGAAGAGGAAGAGATGGATGCTGACGATTTGAAGAAATTGATCAAAACATTAAAAGAGAAAAATCATGAATGATCTGTTGGTATGGCTGTTTAAATCGGCGTGTATATTTTCGGTGGTGGGTCTTTACTATCATTTTATACTCAGAAACAACAAAAGGCATCAAGCCAATCGGGTGAGTCTGTGGACGATGATGATAATTTCTCTGACTATCCCACTGATAGAAGTTACCGTAAAGACAGTGCTGGTAGATGTTGCAATCGACTCACAAAACTTAAACGAAGGACTCAACCCTGTCGATGAGGCTGCAAGTGTAGCGTATTGGCAGATAGCATTAGTAGTTATTTATTTGATTGGTTTGTTATGGCATATTACAGGATTGACCAGGCAATTGGCTCATTTGTATCGCGTCATTTCTTCTTCAAAAGACAAGAGCCATAAATTGGGCGTAATTTATATTGTAACCGATAAGCTGCCCAGCCCTTCTACTTTTTTCCATTATCTGTTTGTCAGGGAAGGAGAGCCATTGATGCCAGAAGTTGAAGCACACGAATATGTGCACATCCGACAGTTTCATTCTGTTGACCTCCTGGCTGCATCGATTTTCAAATCTGTACTTTGGTTTCATCCCTGGGCGGGTCGCGTTCATCAATATTTCCGGGAAATTCACGAATACATCAGCGATGAAGAGGTAATCCGACAGTATGGAGTTGACGCATATCTTCAAGTCCTGAACATATATACTGAGAATAGACCTGAACCTGTCTTGGTACACTCTTTTGCTTCATTCATTCAAAAAAGAATACAAATGATTTCAAAAAATTCTTCTTATCGCATATTTCCATTCCTGGGAGCTGCCTTAGTGGGTATGGCCTTATTTGCCGGCATGTCATTCAAAACGTCTTACAAAGCCAGGAGCCCAAGGCGGGTGACAGAAAGCAGGGATACCCTTCCGGCACCAGCACTTTCAAAGGCTATGGTGGTTGATACCATAATCACTTTTGATCCAACCACCGGCAAGGAAAGTATGCAGGTTGTTAGATCGCCCCTAAGTGAATCAGAGTTGTTGAAAAAATTTCCCAATACCATTGAAATAATTGACACGATTACTACCTATGATTCTGATACACGTAAGGAGAGTGTGATGATTGTAAAATCGAAAATGATAGAGGCCTATAATATTTTGATTTCAATGGAACTTGCCAAGGATAAGCCGGATTTGGAAAAAATTAATATTTGGAGCAGGAAGGGAAAGGTGAAATAGATATTTTGATATAAAGATATATTGCGTCTGTGCGAATGATTTTTATGATCATGCCGCGCCTACGGCGTTTTTGGGTGAGAGAGACGCAATATATTGCGTCTGTACGCGCGCCTGCGGCATTATGGAGGAATGATCTAATGAAATTCTATGATCAAGAGAGGCATTATATTGCGTCTGTACGCGCCTATAAAAAAAATCATGGATTCTCCGATGCTCCGATGCTCCGATCCCGGATGCTCCGATGCTCCGATCCAGGATGCTCCGATTACGGATGCTCCGATGCTCGGATCCCGGATGCTCCGATGCTCCGATTACGGATGCTCCGGTGCTCGGATCCCGGTGGGGGTGAAGGTGTGTTTTTCTGAGATGCATTTTTCCAGGATGGCGTCGTTTTCCGGCAACATTTTTCGGCTGGCTTCGGGGTGGTAGAGGTGCCAGGCTACGGCGCCGAGGGCGATGTTTTTGCGTTTGATGCCGGCATTGAGGAGGCGGCATACAAATTCGCTGTCTTCGCGACCCCAGCCGATGAAGGATTCGTTGAAGCCATTGATGCGGATGGCGTCTTCCAGCCAGAAGTGCATGCTGCAGCCTTTTACGCCGCGGATAGTATTTTCTGTGCGACTCAGCCATTTTGATAACAGGGGAAAGTTGAGGGTATTAAACCTGTTTTGGATGCCGGATGTAAAAAAGCCAATTTGGTAATTGGGATTATTTAATACGCGTTGGGTATTGTCAGGATTCAATAAAACGCGTTTGCCTTGATAATACCATCCTTTTTGCACGTGATTGTCAATATTTTGTATAAAATCAGGATGGAGTACCATGTCTCCGTCGATCATGGATACAAAATCATGATTTACATGGCGGAGTGCCAGGTTTCGGATGGCTGCCAGTCGGAAGCCGGTATCTTCATGCCATACGTGGAGCAATGAAGGGATTTTGCTTTTAAATGCGTTGATTACCTCGGCTGTTTCGGCGGTGCTGCCATCATCGGCAATGATGACCTGGTTGGGTTTGCGACTTTGTAAACACACACTTTCCAACACTCGGGCCAGGGCATCCGGTCGGTTGTAAGTGGAGATGATGAGGCTGATGCCCAAACTTTTATTTTGTTCGTATAAATATTGGTATTTGAGTTGGGCACCGAGGGCATTGTATTTGGCAATGGTAAAGCCATCAGCGCCAAACAACCAGCCTTTGCGCAGAAAATAATCCTTGATGAAGGTGACTGCACTCTTCCAAAGGGCTTTTCGGGGTGAGGCACTTTTTTTTCTGAAATTTTCCTGTGCGTACAACCGTGCATATCGAACTGCCTTCTCCCTCAACTGTTCCTCATTCTGATAAGGATAATGGAGAATCGGATCATTGATTTTAACTACTTTCAGTCCTTTGCTTATTACCGATTCATGAATGTGTGCATCGTTGAAACCGGTTGTTTTTTTATTGAAAAATCGAATAGGATAATCATTGTTCCACCCACAAGCATCGATGTGTCGGTCGCGGTAATGATTGTGTCTTTTGATGGCATAGACAGTATCCGGAGAAGGTGAAAATGTAGAAAGAAAGTTGATCAATGATGTTGAAAGCATTTCATCAGCATCGATGGAAAAGACCCAATCGTGTGTGGCCATGGCTGCTGCTTTTTGTTTGATCCGTCCAAATCCTTCAAAGGCAGTATAAGCAATTACAGTATTGGGGAAACTTTCGGCTATTTGTGCTGTATCATCGGTGGTAGCCTCATCTATGAGCACTACTACTTCTGCAAAGCTACTCAGGGAGGTAAGGCAGCGCTCGAGGGTAGACCCTGCATTGCGGGCAACAATAACACCGGAGATCAGTTGTTTCATTTCACTGCAAAGTTAATGTTCCAGTCGTATTCAAGAGGTGTTGTTATAAAAAAGGGCCTCCCTTCAACAGAAAAGAGGCCCTTGTATGGTTTTCAATAAGGAAAGATTATTCCTTACCTGCTTTGTGCGTGTCTTGCCATGCTTTCAATTCATCCCATTTGCCGTCGCGTGCCATGGCAGCCTGATCCGGCCAGGTAGTTGGGTCGTGCATTTTGTACCTCGATCCGGCTTCTTCCATCCATGCTTTGATTTGGTCAGCTTCGGTAGCGGCCAATTCAGCAAAGGTGTGAACTCCGTGAGCATTCAAAATCTCGGCAATTTTAGGACCGATACCTTCAACGATTTTCAGATCATCCCCTTTGGTTTCAGCTTTAGGAGCCTCTGCCGCAGGAGCTTCTGCTTTGGGTGCTTCTGCCGCAGGAGCAGCCGGTGCACTTTCAGAAGATTGAACCAAAGATGAGAAGTCAACCAGATCACCCAAAGTAGCTCTTTCTACTTTCTCATTGGTTTTCTGAATGGTTCTGCGGGTTTCTTCCCTGCCTTTTTCCTCTTCAGACTTAACCGTTTCTTCAGCTTCTTTTCTGATATCGTCTACATAACGGGTATGTGAAACGATGATCTTCTTGTCATCTCTGTTGAATTCGATTACTTTGAAAGTTAGGGTTTCGTCAGCTGTAGCTGTTGAGCCGTCTTCTTTCTTGAGGTGTTTAACCGGAGCATAAGCTTCCAGTCCGTAAGGCAACTGGATCACCGCACCTCTGTCGTCTTTTTTGATGATAGTAGCCTGGTGGTAAGAACCTACCGGGAATACGTTTTCGAAAGTATCCCATGGGTTTTCTTCCAATTGTTTGTGACCCAATGAAAGTTTGCGGTTATCAACGTCGCACTCGATTACCTGAACATCGATTTTCTCACCTACTTTGGTGAATTCAGATGGGTGGTTGTAACGCTTGGTCCAGCTCAGGTCTGAGATGTGAACCATGCCACCGATACCTTCTTCCAATTCGATGAACACGCCGTATGGAGTCAGGTTTTTCACCTCACCGGTGTGACGTGTACCTACTGCATACTTTTCTGCTACGCTGGTCCAAGGATCGTTGGAAAGTTGTTTAACAGAAAGCGACATTTTGCGCTCGTCTCTGTCGAGGGTAACAACCTTTGCTTCGAATTCCTGACCCAGGGTGAAATAATCCCTTGCGTTGACAGGCTGGTTGCTCCAGGTAACTTCTGAAACGTGGATCAAACCTTCTACACCCGGAATGATTTCGAGGAAAGCTCCGTAATCTTCGATGTTCACGATCTTGCCTTTTACTACGCTGCCTTCTGAAATGTCTTTGTCCAAAACATCCCATGGGTGTGGCGTAAGTTGCTTAAGACCCAAAGAGATTCGTTTTTTATCTTCATCGAAGTCAAGCACAACGACGTTGATCTTTTGGTTGAGTTCCAAAACTTCGTTGGGGTGATTGATTCTTCCCCATGAAATATCGGTGATGTACAACAAACCGTCGACACCTCCCAAGTCCATGAAAGCTCCGAAGTCGGTGATGTTTTTAACCACACCTTCGAGTACCTGACCTTTTTCAAGCCCGGAGATGATGGCATCTCTTTGCTCTGCCAGATCGCTTTCGATAAGGGCTTTGTGAGAAACAACGGCATTCTTGATGGCTTCGTTGATTTTAACCACTTTGAATTCCATGGTTTTACCCACGTATCCATCATAATCAACGATGGGTTTAACGTCGATCTGTGAACCTGGAAGGAAGGTTTCCAATCCGTAACAGTCAACGATAAGACCACCTTTGGTTTTGCTGGTAACATAACCTTTGATGATGGTTCCGTTTTTGTAAGAATCCACCAGGGCGTCCCATGCTTTAAGCAATTTGGCCTTTCTGCGGGAAAGAACCAACTGTCCTCTGGCATCTTCTTTGTTTTCTACGTATACTTCAACATAGTCACCTACTTTCAAATCAGGTGTGTCCCTGAATTCAGAAAGGGGTACCAAGCCGTCTGACTTGTAGTTGATATCCAGGATCACGTCTCCGCCGTGAATGGATGATACCCTACCTTTTACTACTTCGAATTCTGCGATAGAGTTCAAAGTTTTTTCGTAGTTCTTAAGGTAGTCCTCTTTTTGCTCTTTGGAATAAGAAAGCGTGTTTTTCTTTCCCAATGACCAATCGAAATCGTCGTGAGCTGTAGAATGAGAGGTGGTAGGTTGCATGTCTAAGATCTCATTGATACCTGAAAGATCTTCTACGATGGCATTTTCATTTTCGGGGTTCTCGATGTTATTTTCTTCCAACATGTGAAGAAGGGTTTTGTATGTCGTGACTTTTCCACGACAGCGGTTAAAAAATAAGGCTGCAAAAGTAAGATAAAAAATTGAAAATCAATAATTTTTGACTGAAGAAAGGAAGGTAACCAAAAGAAATTTGGTGTGGTGGCTAATTCAATATGAAATATACTGAAAATCAGTTGTTTAAATATCAGAATAAGAATAAAATATGGCTTGTTTTTGGGAAAAAGATGGAATTAAATTGGGAATTGCTGTTGTTTTTTCTCCGTCTGCGCTTTGAAGTACCTAAATTTGCGACACAAAAAATTCCACATGCAATTCCTTTCCGTTGAAAATGCCTCTAAATCGTACGGTGAAAAGTCGCTGTTCCGGAATGTTACTTTTTCGGTTTCAAAGGGAGACAGGATTGCCCTGATTGCCAAAAACGGAAGTGGAAAAACAACCTTACTCAAAGTGATCGCCGGGATGGAAGGTGTGGAAGGAGAGAATGCCCGCATATCGATCAACAAAAACATCCGCACCGCTTTTTTACCCCAGGATCCGGAATTGCATCCCACGGCTATGGTGATCGATGAGATCCTGGAATCGGATCACCCTGTGGTCAATGCCGTGAAGCTGTATCGGCACGCCATGGAGAGCGGCAATGAGGAGGCCATGCAAAAAGCCATTTCGCATATGGACACCCACCATGCCTGGGATGCCGAAGCACAATTGGAAGTGGTGTTAAAAAACCTGAACATTGACCATCTTGAGCATACGATCCATACCTTATCTGGCGGACAGAAAAAAAGAGTAGCCCTGGCGAAGGTAATTTTGTCGAAACCCGATTTTTTGATTCTCGATGAGCCCACCAACCACCTGGACATAGAGATGATCGAATGGCTGGAAGACTACCTGAAAAATTCAGGGGTGACCCTGTTTATGGTGACCCACGACAGGTATTTCCTGGACAATATCTGCAACGAAATTTTTGAACTCGACCATGCCGATCTTTTTGTGTACAGAGGCACCTACACAGCGTATCTGGAGAAAAAAGAAGCGCGATTACAAAATGAGGCAGCCAACCTGGATAAGTCCAAAAAACTCTTCAGGAGAGAACTGGAATGGATGCGCAGAATGCCCCAGGCTCGCACAACCAAAGCCAAATCGAGGATTGATGATTTTCATGATTTGAAAGACGACATAGCCGGCCGAACCTACAGTAAAGATGAAATGGCCATGCAGATCGATGTGACCCGTCTAGGCAGTAAGATTGTAGAATTGCACAATGTATCCAAGACCTATGGAGCCAAAAAACTGTTTGCCAACTTTACCTATAAATTTAAAAAGGGCGAAAGAGTAGGTGTAGTAGGTCGAAACGGTGCCGGAAAGTCGACCTTTATCAAAGTCATGACCGGCGAGATGCCTACCGATACCGGCAAGGTGGTGGTAGGAGAAACGGTTGTCTTTGGTCATTACAACCAGGATGGTTTGGATACCACCAACGATAAAACGGTCATAGATACCATAAGAGATATTGCTGAGTACATACCCCTGGCCAAGGGTTTAAAATTATCTGCCGAATCCTTGCTCGAGAAATTTTTGTTTCCCCGCTCCCAGCAACGAGTGTTTGTTTCTCAACTCAGCGGAGGAGAGAAAAGGAGGTTGCACCTGCTCACCATCCTCATTAAAAACCCCAACTTCCTCATCCTCGATGAGCCCACCAACGATCTGGACATCATCACCCTCAACGTACTGGAAGATTTCCTCGAAGACTATAGTGGTTGTCTGATGATCATCTCCCACGACCGCTACTTTATGGACAAGCTGGTAGACCACATTTTCATTCTGGAGGGGGACGGTAATATCCGCGATTACAATGGCAATTACACCGAGTACCGCCTGGAAAAAGCCAATGCCAAAGCTGCCGAAGAAAAACCCCAGGCAGCGGTGGTGAAAACCCAGGGTCGCAATGATTTTGAGTTGCGCAAAGAAATCAAAGCCATCGAAAAACAAATCGAAAAACTCGAAAAGCGCAAACAGGAGCTCACCGCCTTTTTTGATGACCCCAACCTGCCGGTTGAAAAGATCACCCAGTATTCTACAGAGTTAGCTGCTGTCAATACAGAACTCTCAGCGAAAGAAGAGCAGTGGCTGGAGTTGAGTGCGGAGGTTGAGTGACAGAGCATCGGAGCATCGGGCATCGGAGCACCGGGCAACTGAGTCCCTACAACGCTTCGCCGGCATAGGGACAGGCATTGGAGTCCCTACACCGCTTCGTTGGCGTAGGGACAGGCATCGGGGTTCGGAGTTACTACACCGCCAAAGCGAAGTAGGGAGAACATAACTGAACGGTTGGTACGGAGTTGTAATTTGATTGCCGGTGGCAATCAAAAGTGAAGGAAGCTCGCGCTCATCGGTAGATATCGATAAAACCAATTTTTGGTCCATCAGCGTTTCAGTGATTGTTATGGGTTGTTGTTAGGTTTGGTTTTGTCATCATTTTTGATCGTTGTTTCACAACTGTCAAAAATGCCGCCAAAAAGGATTCTACCTGGCATCTACCCCAACACCGGCTTCGCCGTCGTTGGGGCTGTAACATTAGACATCTTCGACGTCTTGGAATGTCCAAATATAGTTTAGGTATTCGACGCAAAATATTGCGTCGCCACAAAGGTGTTTCAAAATGGAGGTTTCTCTCTATCTCAGAATTATATCAACATTCCTCAATCGGTATATTGGTAAATTAATTCATAGGGTTTCCCCAGATACTTCCGACTATTTTGACCAATTTACTCGTTTCGTTTTGACAGCAGCACTGTTGGTACCGATCATGATGTCAAAATCACCGGCTTCCCAAACGTGTTGGAGGTCGTAGTTGTAAAACTTGAGATCTTCGGTGGTGATGGTAAAGCTTACTTCTTTGCTTTCACCCGGCTGCAATTCAATTTTTTGGAAGCCTTTGAGTTCTTTTACAGGGCGGGTTACAGAGCCTACAACATCGCGGATGTACAATTGAACAACTTCTTTTCCTGCCAACTTTCCCGTATTTTTTACCGTTACGGTTGCGGTGAGTTTTTGATTTCCATTGAGGTTGGTGCTGCTCAATTTGAGGTCGCTATAATCAAATTGGGTATAGCTCAAGCCAAAGCCGAAAGGGAACTCCGGATCGTTGCTCACATCGAGGTAATTGCTTCTGAATTTCTGGAACCACTGTCCTTCAGGAAGAGGTCTTCCCGTGTTTTTATGGGCGTAATAGATGGGAATTTGTCCTACATTTTGTGGCCAGGTAGCAGAGAGCTTGCCCGAAGGATTGACGGCACCGAAAAGTGCGTCAGCAATGCTGTAACCGGCTTCACTGCCGGGAAACCATACATTGAGGATGGCGTCCATATTGTCGTGTTCCCAGGAAATGGTAAGGGGTCTGCCTGTGAAGAGAACCACCACTATGGGTTTGCCTGTTTTTTTCAGGGCCATGAGCAGGTCTTTTTGTGCCTGTGGAATGTCCAGAGAAGACCTGCTTGATGCTTCTCCTGACATTTCTGCTGATTCACCTACTACAGCTACCACAACATCGGCTTTACGGGCTGCATCCAGTGCCTCTTCGATCATGTGGGCGGGGGAGCGATCGTCTCTGCCAGTATTTTTACCAAAGATGGCATAACGCTCATCAAAGGCGGGGTCGTTGTCTACATTTGATCCCCTGGCATGAAGGATGGTTACCTTGTCGCCGGCTACTGCTTTCATACCTTCGAGCAAAGAAACGGATTGATCGTGTCTGGCTGCCACACTCCAGGTACCGGGCATGTTGACCTTGTTGTTGGCCAAAGGACCTACCAAAGCGATGGTTCCCTTTTTTTGTAGCGGAAGCAGGTTGTTGTTATTTTTCAACAGCACAAAAGTTTCAGCCGCCAGCTTACGGGCTTCTGCACGGTGTTCTTTGTTGAATACATCTTTGGCCGCACGAGTGAGATCGCAATATCTGAAGGGATCATCAAAGAGACCCAGCTTGTATTTGATTTCCAGAATGCGCCTGCAAGCATCGTTGATTTGTTTTTCGGTTATCTTTCCTTCTTTCAGCGATTTGCCCAGTGTGGTTAGCATGCCTTCTCCTACCATGTCCATATCAATGCCGGCGTCGAGGGCGCGGGCTGTTACGGTTTGCAGGTCACCGATGCCATGATCCATCATTTCGTTGATGCCAGTATAATCTGTAACTACGAAGCCATTGAATCCCCATTGTTTTCTCAGCACGTCCGTCAACAGCCATTTGTTGGCAGTAGCGGGTACCCCTTCTATTTCATTAAATGAAGCCATTACACTGGCACAGCCGGCATCAACGGCTCCCTTGTAAGGAGGAAAATAATCATTGTACATACGCTGACGACTCATATCCGTAGTATTGTAATCGCGTCCGGCTTCTGATGCACCGTAGAGGGCGTAATGTTTTACACAAGCCGCTACGGTATTGGGTAAGCTAAGATCGTTGCCCTGATAACCTCTCACCATGGCACCGGCTATCTGATAACCCAGGTAGGGATCTTCACCAATGCCTTCAGCGATTCTTCCCCATCGGGGATCTCTGCAGATGTCTACCATGGGTGAAAAGGTCCAGTTGATACCATCGGCACTGGCTTCAATGGCTGCGATGCGGGCTGAACGTTCGATGAGATTCATGTCCCAGCTGCTGGCAAGACCCAGCGGTATGGGAAAGACAGTTTCGTAACCGTGGATAACATCCATGCCAAACAACATAGGTATTTTGAGCCGGCTTTCTTCTACGGCTATGCGTTGGATCTCTCTTATTTTTGTGGCCGATTTTATATTGAATAAGCCCCCTACTTTTCCGGCTCTTATTTTGGCTGCAATGTCGGAACTGGAAGCCTGCCCCGTGGTGATGTCGCCGCTCACCGGAAGGTTGAGCTGGCCTAATTTTTCTTCGAGGGTCATTTTTTTCATCAGCTGGTCGACAAAGGATTTCATTGTCTTTTGAGCTACCATGGTTTGGGCAACAAATAGGAGAGCCATAAAGGCAAAAAGAGGCAAAGATTTGAATCTCATGATCTGAATGTTATTGTAGTAACAAATATAAGTATTCCGCTATAAACGAAGCATGATGACGGTCAATTTCATTTGATGGAAGCACTGCTTTTCAATATACTTCCATCGTCCCATCTGACAATCACAGAAATGTGTTTTACATCTTCGGGTGAAACATTGAGCGGCCAGCTTCCGGGCCCATCTTCGAGGGTGCGGCTAAGAATCAACCTGCCGGATGCATTGAAGATTTGGACTTGTTTTGGGCCTTTTTTATCACCCTGGTAAATCAGGTTCCAAACCAGGCTTCGACTCATGGGAACCAAATGGATTTGACCCAAATCGCCTGAGATCGATGGGTCGGAAAAAGGGTGTTGGTCCCGTATTTCAGCACATTGTGGTTGCGGGAAAATATGAGCGACCACGCTTTGAAAGATAAGTTTATGTCCCTGATCATTGAGGTGGATGCCATCACCGGATCCAAAGTGGGGCAGTAACCACGACATGCTGTCTGCCAGAGGGGTAAACAAATCGATGGCGTGCATGCCAAAATTATGGAGGATGGAATCGCGGATCTCTTGCTGGATGCTGATTTGTTTGGGGTCGCCAAAATTGCGGGGTTGGGAGGTAGTGATCCAGAATTCTGAACCAGCGGCAAGTGTCATTCTTTGAATCGTGCGAAAATTTTCCATTTGCGAGTGGGCATCAATGTAGTTGGCGGCATCATTGGAAGGCATGTTTACTATGATGCCCCGGGGTTGAAAGCTTAGCGCCCGATCAATGTTGAGTGAAGTGTCAGGTTGGAAAACCAGGCTTTCATTGGCGGAGTGTCCCGGCATGATGTGGAAAGAGGTAATGCCCCCTTTTCCGAGGTTTATAACTTTCATGCCTTGATACCTGGTCAGGTATGTCTGAAGACGCGTTACCCAAGCGCTGTCTTTCACCGATGCACCGGCTCCTTCTGCCGTGGAAGAACCCAATACGACCCAGGTACAACTTTGCAGTGGAACAACAGCAGTACCCGGGGAAATATGGAGGGATATACGAGCAAAGGAAAAGGTGGGCAGGCAAAGCCCAAAAAAGAAAAACAGCGTTTTGTAGGGTCGGAGTGTGACTGGCATGGTCAAAAATTTACAGCAAGTTAATGCATTTCATTAAAATCGGGGCAAGCCATAATTGAAATGGAATAAAGCCTGAAACGGAGGTGTTGATATTTTGGGTTAACACTAAAATTGTTGTAAAGACCCGCCTAAACTTGTTTATTTTACACCATGAAACACATCCACTTTACCTCCTTTTTGACCAATAACGCCGAGTTTGAAAAAAACTACATAGAGAAATTGGTGGATCAGTGTGCACATAAAAGTATTCGAAAAGACAGCTACCTGCTGCGAGAAGGAGAAGAAAGTAAGTATGTTTTTTTTGTAGAAAAAGGACTGTTGCGACAATACTACCTGGATACGGGTGGAAAAGAACATACCATCCAGTTCGCCCCGGAAAACTGGTTGATATCTGATCGGGACAGCTTGTTTTTTAAGCAAGGAGCCCAATACTTCATCCAGGCCGTGGAAGATTCAGAAGTGTTGTTTATTGAAGAAGACCTTATCTTAAAACTATCGCAGCTCGACCCTGCATTTCACAGTTATAACAACAAACTCCTGCACAACCATATCCGGCAGCTGCAAAAAAGGATTCGCTTGTTGTTGAGTGCAACAGCAGAAGAGCGATACCTGGACTTCACGGCAACCTATCCCGATTTACTATTGCGACTGCCCCAGACCATGGTGGCTTCCTATCTTGGCATAACCCCTGAGAGTTTGAGCCGGGTAAGAAAGACCCTGGCAGAAAAAAATCAGCGACGCATTACTTAACATAGATCAATTGGGCTCTGCCCCAGACCCTGTAGTTTTGTGACATTAATCAAATAAATACAATGTCATGTCAATAAAACAAGTGGAAATGATTGCCACCCCCTCAGCTCCTCATTATGTGGGGGATGGATTTAGGGTACACAACTTTATACCAAGCTATCCCAGAATGGATATGAAAAGAATGGATCCCTTTATTATGCTGGATTATAATTCCAAATTTAATTTTCCCCCCAGTGAAAGGCCCAAGGGTGTGGATGTACACCCTCACCGCGGTTTTGAGACCGTGACCATAGCCTACAAAGGCAGGGTTGAGCACCACGACAGTTCGGGTGGTGGTGGTGTAATTGCTGAAGGCGATGTGCAATGGATGACAGCCGCTTCCGGTGTCTTACACAAAGAATTCCACGAAAGAGAATGGAGCAAAAAAGGCGGCGAATTTCAAATGGTTCAGCTGTGGGTAAACCTTCCTGCCAAAGACAAGATGAGCAAACCCAAATACCAGGCCTTGGAAAACAGCAGCATGCCCAAAGTAGCTACAGCCGATGGCAAGGGAATCATTGAGGTGATTGCAGGTCAATACGAAGGAAATGAGGGGGCTGCCAGTACCTTTACCCCCATCCATTTGTACAATGCCAAAATTAAAGCCGGCGGCAGTGCTGCTTTCAATTTCCCCAAACATTACAACACGGCCTTACTGGTCATAGAGGGCAGCATAGAAATCAATGGCACAGACAAAGCCAATGCCGATCAGATGGCCTTGTTTTTCAACGATGGAGAATCATTTGAAATAAAAGCAACTGAAGATGCCGTGGTATTGATCCTGAGTGGTGAGCCTATCAACGAGCCCATTGCTGCCCATGGTCCTTTTGTGATGAATACCAGGGAAGAGCTGATCGCTGCGTTTACGGATTACAATGAGGGGAAGTTTGGGTATTTGGAGTAACGGAGTATCCGGCAACGGGGTATCGGAGCAACGGGGCAACCGGGTATCGGAGCATCGGAGCATCGGAGTAAAAGAGCATCGGAGTTGTGGAGTCGGTTCATGGTTTTGACGTTGCTGCTCGCGGCGCTCGCGGTTTGCAGTGAAGAAGGAATTCTATGATTTCCGTATTTGAACAATGGTGAGCCATGGCGGTCAACTTCGTTAAATTGATCTGTCAATTTATTTTTTTGACTTAGTCAAAATCGCTCATTCACAAGCGACTGCCTAATAAGGATCTGTTATACTATTTTGTTGTAATAAACAGGTAGTTACACTATAGACCAAATCATTTTTCAATAGGATATCAAAAAAACTGATTGCCTGACAGAAGTTTTAAGTGGGAATTGTCGACTTTTGAATTTCCTCAAAGAAGTTATCACGATGGATTAGTTTAAATTGGGTTTCGCCATATATTTTAGTAAAACTTTTGGTAAGCCTTGCTTTTTGGGAAGGGTTCCATTTTATCTCAATGGTTTGAAGTACATTATTTTTTTCAATGATTAAATCAATTTCACGTTGATCTACATTTCGCCAAAAGTAAAAATTGGCATAGACTTGTTTATATTCATTTTGTTTTCGTAATTCATTGATGATAAAATTTTCAAACAATGCTCCGGCATCATTACGAATTTCAATAGGTCTGAAATCGTTGATAAGAGCATTCCTTATTCCCAAATCGTTGAAGTATATCTTTTTTGATTTTTTCAATTCTGTACGATGATTGGAGTGATATCCGGGTAACTTGTAAATAACGAATACCTGTTCAAGCATTTCAATGTAATTTTCAACTGTTTGATTATCAATTTTCAGTGTATTTGACAATTCATTGTAATTTACTTCACTTCCAATTTGCCAGGCTAAAAGTTTAAGTAGTTCAAGCATTTTTTCCGGCTTTTTAACCCCTTTATAAAGAAAAATATCTTTGTATAAATAGCTGTCGGATAAAAATTTTAATAACCTTTCAGCATCTTGAGGGTTGATAACAATTTCAGGATAATAACCATAAACTAATCTTTGCGGTAACTGTCTTATCTCTTGTAATA
>CALJKQ010000326.1 GCA_937973565.1 uncultured Saprospiraceae bacterium
TTGATTGTTATAAAACAAGTCCAGTGCGAGGTGACTTTTATGCAGCATGGATTTCTTCTCTTTAATCACTACCTGATGAAAATAGGAAACATCATTGGCAACAGGACTTTGCGTAAATTCGTATTTATTTCCATCCTGATCTGTCACATACAGGACTTCTCCTCTTTTATTCAGTTTATTTCCTTTGAATTGAAAATAATCACCTTTGTTAACCAATCGAATGGTGTCGCCAAATGCTGCGGTAAGTCCGTCTACCCGATTCCCTTTTTCATCCGTAATGCCGGTGACCATCCTCGCAGATTCGACAATTATCACAGGTTCATCCGGCACCGTCCATGTTTGATCATCGATTGAGTCTTTACCACATGAAAAAAGTGTGATTATGAAGGATAAGAATAAGAAACAAATGTAAATTCTGCCCATTGCTTTTGTATTACATAATGATAATCCAAAAATGAATCAAAACGCTACAAGAGCATCAATAAAATCAATAAATAATTCAACAACCACCCTAAACGGGTAGGTGCATTATGGGCAAAAAAAAAGCCGGATTCCTCCGGCCTTTTATCACAACTATAAGCGATTACTTGCTAAGTTTTTCTCTGATTTCGTTAAGTGCACTACCTGCCTTCACCCAACCAATCTGGGCATCATTATAAGTATGATTAACCGTAATGGTATCAACGCTGCCATCTGCATGATCCAATCTGATCTGAAGGGGTTGACCCGGAGCCATGGATTCAAAGCCGAGAATGGAAACCATATCATCCTGTCGGATAAGATCGTAATCGGCAGGATTGGCAAAAGTGAGTGCCAGCATGCCTTGCTTTTTAAGGTTGGTTTCGTGAATTCTGGCAAATGATTTTACCACCACTGCTTTTACACCCAGGAAACGAGGCTCCATAGCGGCGTGTTCACGGGAAGAACCTTCTCCGTAATTTTCTTCACCAAAGACGATGGTTCCTATACCGTTTTTCTGATAAGTTCTGGCAGAATCAGGAACAGCATGAAATTCTCCGGTGATGGCATTCCATACTTTATTGGCTTCATCATTGTATGCATTGATGGCACCGATCAGCAAATTGTTGCTGATGTTTTCAAGGTGTCCTCTGTAGGTAAGCCATGGTCCTGCCATTGAAATGTGGTCTGTAGTGCATTTTCCCTTGGCTTTGATAAGCAACCTCATATTTTGCAATTCACTATTATTGATAGGCACAAAGGGTTGTAACAATTGCAAACGATCAGATTTGGGATCAACTTTTACCACCACAGATGCTCCGTCTTCAATTGGCGCCTGATAGCCTGCATCTTCAACCGCAAAGCCTTTTACCGGTAGCTCTTCTCCGCTGGGTGGATCCAGTTTTACGGCTACCCCATCTTCGTTGATCAGCGTGTCGGTAATAGGGTTGAAGTCGAGTCTTCCTGCCAATGCGATGGCCGTAACTGTTTCAGGCGAAGCCACAAATGCATGGGTATTGGGATTGCCATCGGCTCTTTTTGAAAAGTTTCTGTTGAACGAGTGAATGATGGTATTCTTTTCTTTCTTTTCAGCACCCAATCTGTCCCATTGTCCGATACATGGACCGCAGGCATTGGCAAATACCTTAGCTCCAATTTTATCAAAGATGTCGATAAAGCCATCTCTTTCGATGGTAAATCTCACCAATTCAGAGCCGGGAGTTATGGTAAATTCAGAGCGGGTTTTCAGATTTTTGGCAACAGCCTGTGCTGCCAGAGAAGCAGCCCTGGATATATCTTCGTAAGAGGAATTGGTACAAGAACCGATCAAGCCCACCTGCACTTCAACAGGCCAGTCTTTACCTTTATCTGCCAACACTTCTTTCATTTTTGAAATCGGAGTTGCCAAATCCGGTGTGAACGGACCATTGATGTGGGGTTCCAGTTCAGAAAGATTGATTTCAATCAGTT
This sequence comes from uncultured Saprospiraceae bacterium, assembly GCA_937973565.1. Taxonomy (GTDB): domain Bacteria; phylum Bacteroidota; class Bacteroidia; order Chitinophagales; family Saprospiraceae; genus JADKBO01. The sequence continues at coordinate 1,930 of CALJKQ010000326.1, forward strand.
GGTCAAAATATTTTTCAGGTTCTGCATAGCAGGCATCATCTCCTGTGAGATGTTCCTTAACTTCATCTGCCAGAGCCGCAATGTCAGCTCTGCCGGTAGCCTGCAGATACCTTGCCATGCTTTCGTCGTAGCCGAAGGTTGAGGTTGTGGCTCCGATTTCCGCCCCCATGTTGCAGATGGTACCTTTTCCGGTACAAGACATAGATCGTGCACCTTCGCCAAAATACTCAACGATGGCTCCGGTACCCCCTTTAACCGTAAGGATGCCGGCTACTTTCAAAATCACATCCTTGGGAGATGTCCAACCGGAAAGTTTACCTGTGAGTTTCACACCAATGAGTTTAGGCATTTTCAGTTCCCATGGCATCCCTGCCATAACGTCAACTGCATCCGCACCACCCACACCGATGGCAACCATGCCCAGACCTCCTGCATTTACGGTGTGAGAGTCGGTACCTATCATCATTCCACCCGGAAAAGCATAATTTTCGAGCACTACCTGGTGGATGATACCGGCACCCGGTTTCCAAAAGCCAATGCCATATTTATTGGAAATGGATTCCAGAAAATCATAAACTTCAGAGTTGATATCCATAGCGCCTTTCAGATCCACCTCGGCTGAAATCTTAGCCTGAATAAGGTGATCGCAGTGTACAGTGGAAGGAACCGCTACTTTTTTTCTGCCACAAGTCATAAACTGCAACAATGCCATTTGGGCGGTTGCATCCTGCATGGCCACTCTATCAGGAGCGAAAAAGACATAGTCTTTACCTCTTTTGAAATCAGCCAGGTTAGAATCCTCATGAAGGTGGCTGTACAATATTTTTTCAGATAAAGTAAGAGGCCTGTTCAAAGTTTTGCGTGCTGCATCCACTTTGGCAGGCATTGATTGGTAAAAGTTACGAATCATATCTATGTCAAAAGCCATAACAGAATTTTATTTGGTTTGTAATAAGGTGCAAATATAATAAAAAATAAAATGGTCTTTTGTTCAAAAAAACAGCCAAAAAAGAACAATTATTTTACTGGTTTACAATCGTTTAAATATTGGTATTCGGGGACAAACCCAAAGATGAAAAGAGGCAACTTGTGCTGAAACAACAAAGAGTCTAACCAATCTCGAATTGACGGCAAGAAAATTTTCTTGCATCCAAGCCCTTTAATAGTCATCGTTTTGAAATATTATTCTGCCAATTCTTAAATTTACAATATTTTAAAGCAGCTATTAAATCAAAATAATTGCTACATTGGAGCTGCAAAAATTGGAATGTGAAATCCGGAAAAAAATACATTTTATCTATTGATCAGGGCACTACCAGTTGCCGCACATTGTTGGTAGACCATCAAGCCAGGGTATTGGCCGTGGCACAGGAAGAATTTACCCAAATATTTCCACAACCGGGATGGGTTGAACACAATGCAGAAGAAATCTGGCAACGCCAATACAGTACATTGTTGAGGGTAATAGATCAATCCGGTATTTCGTTGGAGGAAATAGCCTGCATAGGTATTACCAATCAGAGAGAAACCACCTTGATTTGGGATAAAAAAACGGGAGTACCAGTGAGAAATGCTATCGTTTGGCAGGATCGCAGGACAGCTCAGATGTGCCAGGAGTGGAGAGAAAAAGGCTGGGCTGATCACTTCAGGGAAAAGACGGGCCTTGTGGTGGATGCTTACTTTTCTGCATCCAAGTTGAGGTGGATGCTGGATCATGTGCCGGGACTGGAAAAACGAGCACACGAAGGTGAACTTGCCTTTGGGACCATAGACAGTTGGCTGGTGTGGAAATTGACGCAAGGTAACAGCCATATTACCGATGTGAGCAATGCCTCCAGAACCTTACTCTACAACATCCATAGCATGAACTGGGATGCCGAGTTACTGGATTTGCTTCAGGTACCGGAAAATATGCTGCCAGCAGTTACAGATTCCAGTGGCATTTTGGCGGAAGCCATCATCGGGGGTGTAAAAATCCCCATCTGTGGCATAGCCGGTGACCAGCAAGCAGCTTTATTCGGTCAACAATGTGTAAAGCCGGGCATGGTGAAAAACACCTATGGCACAGGATGTTTTATGTTGATGAATACGGGCGAAACCCCCATAAGCAGCAGTAACCAATTGCTCACTACGGTAGCCTGGAGATATATGGGTAAGACCGTATATGCACTGGAGGGGTCTGTATTTATTGGCGGTGCCGTGGTACAATGGCTGAGGGATGGATTGCAGATAATCGACAGTGCAACCAAAGTAGAACACCTGGCGTTGATGGCTCCGGAAAATGAAGGCGTGTATTTTGTGCCTTCGTTCACAGGTCTGGGAGCACCGTATTGGAACCAGGAGGCAAGAGGCAGCATTTTTGGCATTACCAGAGGCACCACACAATCGCATATTGCAAGGGCTGCCCTGGAGGCCATTGCATATCAAAGCTATGATGTACTGAAAGCCATGGAAAAAGATGCAGGTATAAAAATAATTGAAATGCGGGTGGATGGAGGTGCAACGGCCAATCAATTGCTGATGCAGTTTCAATGTGATATTCTGGATTGTGAATTGGTAGTACCTGTGAATACAGAATCCACGGCTATGGGAGCTGCATTTCTGGCTGGACTTGCCATGGGTATTTGGGATGATGAAAATGAAATTTCCAGGATGGTCATTCCGGATAAAAAATATACATCGTCTATAGATGACTCGAGAAGGAATCAATTGTTGGCAGGCTGGCAAAAAGCAGTGAAAGCCTCCATTGCCTGGACTACATAAAATTTAGATCAAAATGAATCAAATTATAGCAGAATTTATAGGTAGTGCATTGCTCATTATTTTTGGCAATGGTGTAGTTGCCAATGTTGTTTTGAACAAAAGCAAAGGGCAAAATAGCGGATGGATAGTGATCACTTTTGGGTGGGCGATGGCCGTATTCATTGCTGTATATTGTGTGGGACAATACAGCGGGGCTCATTTAAATCCTGCCGTAAGTTTAGCATTGGCCATTGCAGGTAAAATGCAATGGAGTGCTCTGCCCGCCTTTTGGGCTGCACAGCTTGTGGGGAGTTGGGCAGGTGCGGTAGTAGTTTGGCTAATTTACCAAGATCACTTCAGACAAACAAAAGGAGCTGAAGAAATTCAAGCCTGTTTTTGTACGAAACCGGCGATACTCAACTATGGTCAAAATTTTATAACAGAAGCCATTTCAACGGCAATCTTCATATTAGGAGTAATGTTTTTGACAAAGTCGAATGTAGGGTTGGGCTCATTGGATGCATTGCCGGTAGCCTTATTGGTACTGGGCATTGGACTTTCGTTGGGCGGCCCTACAGGTTATGCCATCAATCCTGCCCGCGATTTGGGTCCAAGAATCGCACATGCCATTTTACCCATCAGCTCGAAAGGCGATAATGGCTGGCAATATGCATGGGTACCGGTAGCAGGTCCTTTGGCAGGAGCAGCAGCTGGTAGTTTTCTTTATCAATTAGTGGTACAGTAGGCGATGAAAAAAAATAGTTATCCGATAGTTTTGGTTGTTATCATTTTATTGCTGGGTACCTGGCTGTTTGGAAACAAATTGGAAATGAGCAATAACCCCACCACAAACCGGGGTGCGTTTGAGAAACATTGGTTTGATGGAAAGGCAGAAGTCTGCAGCTACGATCTTGAGCAAAACAGGTATGGAGAAGTCCGGAAAGGCGATGCAGTACTCATTTTTGTTACCGAAGATTTTTCTGCTTCCAGGCAGGTTAAACTCGACCATGCTGAATCATCCAAAAAGGATGCTGTAAAAGTGTTAAAACTGAATAAAACCAAAGAATTCAGAACGGGCATTTATCCTTATCACATTATGACTTCCGTGTTTACGGATATTGACCAAATGCAAACACTAAAGACCTCACATTCTGTGCAGGAATGGTGTGGACACACGTATTTACAATTCAACCGAAAGAAAGAAAATTACCATCTCGTGGGTCATTCATATTTTGAACAAGAAGTAGAAACAGATACAACACTAAAAGCAGTCACACTGGAAGATGAACTATGGACACTGATCAGGATCGACCCTGATAAAATAAAAAGAGGACCTCAAAAAATAGTAGCCAGTGGCATTACATTCAGGCTTACACACGTTAACCCTCATATTCAGGATGGAACGATAACAATTCAAGACGCCGGAAATGGAGAAATGTCCAAAAGTAAGCTCGAATTGACCCTTGGGAACCGTTATGTAATGATAGAATTTGATCGTCAATTTCCGCACACCATTTATGGCTGGGAAGAATATAAAGACGAGGGAGGAAAGAAGACCATGATAGCAAAAGCACAATTAAAGAAAAAAATGAGGTTGCCTTACTGGCAGCTCAACCACTCAGTTGACACGGGCTGGAGAGACTCACTGGCATTGAATGTAAAGTAAGACAAAAACAGTTGATATTTTTTTGTAATTTGTGCGCTTCAGAATTAATCATTATTCACGTATAAAAAACTATTTTGGCAAACTTGCTTTCAGAAAGAAGTCAGGGCAAATGTGAGCTCTGCGAAATTAATCATGCGACCCTTGAATTCAGGGTAGGTCCTTCCTTATCAGAAGAAACCAACAATCAAATTCACATTTGTTCCACATGTTCAGAAAAATTGCCTGCGCCCCAGGATGATGCTGCTTATTGGAGATGTCTTTCAAACACCATATGGAGTGAGCATGCACCGGTAAAAATAATGGCATGGAGGGTTTTACATCAATTGGCTTCAGAAGACTGGGCAAATGATTTATTGATGTCGATGTACCTGGATGAAGAAGAACAGGCATGGGCAGAAGCCGGGATAACGGTGGCAGCCGAAGTGCACAAAGATGCATTCGGTCAAGTGCTTTCTGCCGGAGATGCCGTGACACTCACAAAAGACTTAGATGTAAAGGGGGCCAATTTTACGGCAAAGCGGGGCACCACTGTTAAGAATATAAAATTGGTAGAGGGCAATACAGGTCAGATTGAAGGCAAAGTAAATGAACAACAAATTGTAATTCTCACCCAATTTGTAAAAAAACTGAGTTGAAAACCTTCTGAAGAGAGGGAAAAAGTGGGGTTGAATTGTCTTGTATTGACATATCTGAGTAAGCACTTACACACATTACAAATAGTCGATATATTTAATCTACTTATTTTAAATCGTTTGCAATTTTATTTTTGAAGTAGGGAAAAATATATTAAACTCGTTTCATATTCATCCACGGATAAAAAGTTATTTATGAAGCAATCCATTCTAATTATCGTGCTTTTATTGACGGGATTCATTCCGATGAATACCTGTGTAGGTCAAGCCTACCCTGACCGTCATTCCAATGTAGCAGACGATGCATGGTTATCATCTGCAGCCAGTCAAAGTCCCAATCCGGCAAGAGGCGTAGTGCATTGGATCCGATATGATTTAGGTGAGACCTATTCCATGCATCAATCAAAATTTTGGAACATCAATACGCCGGGAATGACCAATGCCGGTGCCAATTTCATGGTAATAGATTATTCGATTGACGGCAATACATGGTATGAATGGGGCAGATATACATTGCCACAATCAGCAGGCAGCACTTTTTATGAAGGCGTAGCAGGTCCGGATTTCAGTGGTCTGGTTGCACGATATGTATTGATCAATGTAATCAGCAATCATGGCAACAGTACTTTGTATGGACTATCTGAAATAAAAATTGATGTTAGTCCTGCTACTGTTTCTGTAAAAGACAACCTATTGAAAGATGCGGAAATAATGGCAAAGCCCAATCCATTTTCTTCACAAACGGTTGTAGAAATAAAGGGTATTGACCATTTGGATGGACTGATTTATCAATGCACGGATGCTACCGGAAAAATTGCCGCTTCCGGCAAAGTATATGGCAAACTAATAGAATTGAGCGGAATAGGTCTTTCTGCCGGAATATACTATTTCTCTGTCATTCATCCGGGTGGCATCAAGACCATAACATTAGATTATAATCCATAATAAAAAGCATCATGAAGTTAAAATTGAACATTGCCTGCATGCTTGTGGTTGGCTTATATTGCTTGAATTCACTTCGTGCACAGCCATATACAGATTATATTGGTGCCGGACATAAAAACGGAATAACAGCTACTGCCAGCAGCACCTATGGAGTGTCATCTCCGGCCAAATCGATCGATGGTTCCGGTATGGATTCCAGGTTTTTCGAAGCATCCAGATTCATGGCCCAGGCTACACTGGGAGGAGACTCATCGGTAATTAACCAGATCGTCAACAAAGGTTATGAATTTTGGATTGATGAACAATTTACAAAGACACCTACCTATATTTTGCCGGTCATGGAAGATATCTGGGAGGAGTCCAAACAAGCGAGGATGAATGCAGGGCAAGCAGAAGAAGATATTTTTGGCCCAGCTGCGTTGCATTTCAACTATGCATGGTGGCAAACCAATGTTACCAATCATTTTCCGGGTAAAAATGAGGATTTATTGCGACAGAGGATGGCTATGGCTTTGAGTGAAATCTTTGTTGTTTCTGCCAATTCAGACCTGGGAGGCTGGGGAGAGGCTATGTCTTCTTACTACGATATTTTGATTCAGCATTCCTTTGGCAATTACAAAGATCTGCTTAAGTCTATATCCGTATCCTTTCCCATGGGTTACTACCTGAGTCATTTGAATAATCCCAAGACCAATTTGTCAGAAAATATCAGGCCCGATGAAAACTATGCAAGAGAAATCATGCAGCTGTTTTCCATTGGCTTATTTATGCTAAATCCCGATGGAACACAACAGCTGGATGGCAATGGTTTTCCCATTCCTACATACGACAACAACGATATCAAGGAAATGGCTAAGATCTTTACCGGTTTGCATGGCGGGGCTGTTATGCCATGTCCCCCGAATTGTCCGTCCTGGTGGCCTATGCAACCCCAATTTGGGTTGGATCCTTACTTTTTAATTAAAACGGTGCCTATGCTTATGGATAATAACCAGCATGAGCCGGGACCCAAGACCATGCCTGATGGCGTAACCGTAATCAATATCCCTAACAATGGCATGGCTGAGATTGATGCTGCCGTTGACTACTTGTTTAACCATCAAAATACACCGCCCTTTATTTCATACAGGTTGATACAGCGACTGGTTAAGTCCAACCCTTCACCGGCTTATGTTCAGCGGGTAGCTGCCAAATTTATCAATAATGGCAGTGGCATCAGAGGAGATTTCAAAGCCGTTATCAAAGCCATTTTACTGGATCCGGAGGCGAGAGAAGGCAATTACCTTGAAGATCCAAACAATGGGATGCTTTTGGCACCGACCCTGAGGTACACACAGTTTTGTAAAGGAAATACATTGGATAGTGATCTGGGAAGATTTTGGAACAATGGCTATAATTTCAGAGATGATACCGGCCATCATCCCTTAATGTCAACAACTGTATTTAACTTTTACACACCAAACTATGCCCCTATCGGGCCCATCACCAATGCGGGATTGGTTGGTCCGGAATTCAAAATCCACAATTCCAATACGTCCATCAACTATATCAATTCCATACATTCATGGGTATCGCCCTGGGCAAATGCTGAAGGTGAAAGTGGCTATGTTATGTACAGCTGGGAGTGGTATAATATGGACCTCGATTCAACTATACATTTAACAACTACGAAGTATGAATCTTTGGCGCAGAACAAAGAAAAGTTGATACATGAATTAGACAAAGTATTTACCCATGGCCAGTTGGGCAATAACACTAAAACTATATTGCGAAATGTGTCAGACGTACTTGATTATTATTATGGCCTTCCGTTGAATGCTGAGGAAAGGAGACATAAGGTAAGATTTATGTTGTATTTTCTTTTTATCTCACCCGACTATAATATTCTAAAATAAATTGAAGATGGACAGTTACAGAATAAGCAGAAGGAAATTTATCGGTCAGGCCAGCTGTCTTGCAGTAGGTGGTACTACTTTTTTGTCGTCGGTGCTCAACCTGAAAGCCATGAATGCGATGGCTATCCAAAATTCATCGGTGGTAAGTTGTAATGATTATAAGGCATTGGTATGTCTGTTTAATTCAGGAGGTTTAGATGCCTTTAATATGCTGGTGCCCCGTACTACATCAGAATACAATACGTATGCAGCCACCAGAAGCAATCTAGCCCTGGCATTGAATGAAATAAGGCCAATCAACGCGTTGAATACGCCCGGCAGGCAGTTTGGTCTCCATCCCTCCATGGAAAATATACAGAACCTATTTAACTCCGGGGATGTTGCCTTTATTTCCAATATTGGTGCATTGGTGGCGCCGATGACAAAACAAGAATACTATGATGAGAGTGTTGTAGCTCCATTAGGACTATACTCTCACTCTGATCAGCAAATGCACTGGCAGACAGGTTTTGCGCATGCAAGGGCTGCAACGGGTTGGGGAGGCAGAATGGCAGATTTGCTAACTGCTTGCAATACCAATACAAATATTTCCATGGCGATGTCTCTTTCAGGGACCAATATTTTTGAAACAGGAAATAATACGGTTGAGTTTACCCTGAGTCCTTACGGCCCTGTGGGTATAAGTGACGACAATGATTCATGGTGGTACAATACACTCAGAAAAAACAACATTACCAACATGTTGGATGCCACCTACACAAACATCTTTGAGCAGACTTATAAAAACATTACCAAGAATGCCAGGACCGGAAATCAACAGATTGCAGCAGCCTTAGTTAATGCGCCTCAGTTCAATGGTGTGTTTTCAGAGACCTACCTTTCGGATGCTTTTAAAATGGTGGCCAAAATTATTGCCTCTCAGAGCACATTGGGAATGAACAGGCAAATATTTTTCATAGACTACGGCGGTTGGGATCACCACGATGAGTTGTTACAAAATCAACTCGATATGCTTAAAGAGGTTGACGATGCCATAGGTGAATTCCACACTGCATTGAGTAGTATTAATAAACTTGACCAGGTAACCACCTTTACGGTTTCAGAATTCTGTAGGACTCTTACCTCCAACGGCAACGGTACAGACCATGCCTGGGGGTCTAATGTTTTTGTAATGGGGGGTGCTGTCAATGGTCAGAAAATTTATGGTGAATACCCTACCCTTCAGCTAAATGGACCACTTGAGGTAGGAGGTGGCGTATTAATCCCTACTACAGCAGCTGAAGAGTACTTTGCGGAATTGGCAATGTGGTTTGGAGTAGCAAACAGCGATCTTTTGGATCTTTATCCAAATCTTGGCAATTTTTACAGCGTAGGCAACGGCAACCCATTAGGGTTTTTGAATATTTAAGATATCCAGATATTTTTTAATAAGCCTGTCCGATATAAAGTTGGGCAGGTTTATTTTTTTTGTATAAACCATATTCCGTCTCTAACAGGCAATATACAAGCCAAGACCCTATCATCAGCAGCAATGTAATCATTGAGAAATCGAAAGGATTCGGTTGTTTTATCCTGTATTTCGGGATCATATACTTTTCCCTTCCACAAAACATTGTCAATCAGAATAATTGAACCTGAAGCAAGTGAAGGCAGGATGAGGTTATAATAGTCCAAATTTCTGGATTTGTCTGCATCAATAAAAACAAAATCGAAATTTACCTCCTTAAGAAGCGTCCCCAAATGCAGAAATGCGTCTCCAACGAGAATCGATATTTTATTTGCCTGTTGAGATTGGTCAATGTTGCGCTGTGCTTTAACTGCCATCTCAGGGTCTTTTTCAAAAGTGTAAAGTTTACCTTCTTCGGGAAGTCCTTCAGCCATAGCTATGGCAGAAAATCCAGTATAAGTACCAATCTCCAATATGCTTTTGGCTGCTCTGGCCATAACCAGCATTTTTAAAAAAATTCCCTGGTGAAGACCACTGATCATGTGTGGTTGCAGTTCATTTAACCAGGTTTGCCGCTCAACTTTTGTTAAAATTTCTGAAGTAGCAGAAATATGTTTGTCGAGGTAACTTTGAAGAGTTTCAGAGATGATCATACGTTTCTATTTTGCCTTTTTAAGGGGTAAATCAAAACCAGTGCCAGTATTAATAGGGCTGCTATATAAAATTGAAGCGTAAAATATTGGTGCTCTTTAAAAAAGAATACTGCCAGGAGTATTCCATACAAAGGTTCTAAGCCAATAATAAGATTGGTTTCAAAGACTGATATTTTTTTCATAGCCTGGACTGTCAATTTAAAGGCAACATTCGTACAAATCCATGAAAGCAAGAGTAGATAAATCCAATCAGATATTCGATAAGGAAACCAATCTGCCAAGTCATGTGGTCCATAAGAAATGTACATTACACAAGTACTTATCAACAAAACACCGGAAAACTCGTATACCATCAAAGTATTGTTATCCGTAACACCCACAAATTTTTTATTCATTATTGAAAATATAGAAGCAAAAAAAGCAGCTAGTATACCCATGATGAAGCCGGCAATGTTAAATCCGATGATGCCTCCAATCAACAAATAAACCAATGGCACGGTGAACAGTGAAAATAAAATATCAGCCCGGTCTATGCGACTCTTGTTGATTATGGGTTCGATCAGGGATGTGAACATAGGCGTAAGAGCCATACAAATCAAAGCAACCGATACATGCGCCATTTTAACGGAAGCATAGAAACAGAACCAATGAATGCCTATCAAAAGGCCAATACCTAGAAATATCAGTTTTTGTTTTTTATCAAGATGTCCGAAGGAAATCCGAGCCATTGAACGAAGTCCCAGTATCAAAGCCAGCGAGAGTACCATCCTCCAAAATACCAAGGGAATGGCATCAATGCTGATTTGTTTACCCAAAATTGCCGTAAAACCAAATAGGACAACAGCTATGTGCAGCATCAATCGATGTTGTAGCAATTCTGAATCTTTCTGTTTCATCAAGTAAACTTCGCTTGCAATAAAAGTACTCAATTTTATGAAAAGGTATCCATATTAAAATAAACGGCTCCACCTTTGCAGGCAGAGCCGTTTATTGTGCTTATAAGTATTTTAAGTTAAGCTTACTACCAGTGTCTGTTATTCAATAATTATCAGTTTTTGTGTGAACAATTTGTTGCCAACTGAAATATTGACCATATAAACACCTGAAGGTAAGGCAGTCACATCAAATCTGAACATTTCTGAATTTTGGCTTAACAATGTGTTCACCATCGTTGTTACCAATTTTCCTGTATTATCCATTAAGTGTGCTTTGACCTGATCACCGGCTTTTCCATCTATTCTGATGTTAACCAACTCATTGGCAGGATTTGGATACATTTCTACATTTCTGTTGATTTGCTGATCCAACCTGATGGTTATAACATCTGACAAGGATGAAGATCCATCGAAGTCTATCTGACGCAATTGATAGTAATAAGTAAACTCACCCTCGATCAATTGGTTGTCGACCATGTTGTAGTAAGACATTTGATGTGAATTACCGGCTGCCTTCACGGTTCCGATTACTTCGAAGTTTTTGCCATCAATGGATCTCATTACCTCAAAGTGATCATTGTTGATTTCGGCAGCTGTTACCCAGTACAACTCATTGGTATGGTTCTTACCATTGTGCTTACCTGAGAATTCAACCCATTCAACCGGCAAAACAATACCAGACTTAATACCTGCATCCAAATCGCGGATGTGTTCTCCCGGTAACAACAATAATGGAAGCGTAGTACCATTGATAAAGTCTACAACATCACTATCTGTCATGTCATCGCTACCTGCATTTGGTGTCACAAAAATGTAACCATTTGGCAGGGCTACTTTGATGTAATAGCTGCCAGAAGGCAGTTTATCAAACAGGTACCATCCTGGGTTGCCATTATCAGGATTGTTGGTTGTCAGCATCTGACGGAACAGCGTATTATCAGCTGCATTGTAAAGACTAACCAGTACACCATTGATTCCCACATCCAGTGAATCCTGAACAGAGTTATTCATCACACCTGATTCGACATTCATATAATCAATCCATATGTAGTCTCCAAGGCTTGCTTCTCTGTAGATACCAACATCCACAGTAAAGTTTCGTTGTGATGCACTCAATTCGTATGTTCCTGTTGTGTTAACGCCGTTTGTACCATCCACATCACTATCCTTGGTATCATCACCTCCTTTGTTTGATGGAGATCTCAAGAAACCTGCAGGCAGATCAAACTTCACGAAGTAGTTGCCCGGAGCGAGATTATCGAACAGGTAATATCCTTGTTTAGCTGGTTGATTTGGATTACTCATTGTCCTCATTGTATCCACCAAAGATCCAGCTCCCGTGTACAAGTAAACTTTTACATTGTTTACACCGCTCTCATTGACATCTTGAATTCCATTGGCATTGCTATCATCCCAAACATAATCTCCGATAGCACTTACCCTGAAGAATCCAAAATCAACAGTTAGGTTGGTATTGATGTCTGTATCTCCATCATCGGCAGGTTCCTGGTCAGAATACAAGGTCACTGCTTTGGTAATAACACCCAAAGATAATCCCGGATCAAAGCCATTGTCATCATTGTTGACATCGTTATCCGGATCGACCATTACACCATTGCCTGTACTGGTTGTATAACCAAACAATGCTCCTCCATTGGCGAAGTTTGACGGCAGAATCTGGATTACGTAGTGACCCGGAGCAATGCCTGTAAATAAGTACTTACCGTTGGCTCCTGTGACATCTCTCATACCTGTATCAGTATCCGGTTGACCGTCGTTGTCTACGTCTTTCCACAGTGCCAATTGTACACCTGCAAAAGGCAATTCGGCATTGTCGATCACGCCATTATTGTTGAAATCTTCCCAAACCTGGTCTCCAACACACAATGGTTTGTAGATACCTGCGTCAATTCTCAGGTCATTTTCACCACCCAACAAGATGATGGTATGTGATATTCCTGTGAACAGATCTGCATCACTGTCATTATTTACATCATTGGCATCTGTTGCAAAACCCGTTGCGTTTACGGTAGTAAACTTATAGGTATTGGCAGGGTTAAATTCTACCAGATACTTACCAGGGATAAGGTTGCTGAACAAGTAGTAGCCATCACCATTGCTATTGGTTGCCGTAGTAGTAGTTGCTATGGCAGCTCCATCAGGAATATTATTCATGTCATCATCTTTATACAGTTTTACTGAAACTCCGTTGACTCCATGTTCACCTGCATCCTGCAATCCGTTTCCATTTCCATCGAACCAGACTCTGTCACCAATGCTACCCAAATTGTACATACCTGCATCATAAGTCAGATTCACTTCTCCTGATGACAATATTTCTGCAACTGTTTTTCCGGTAGTAGGATTGGCATCACTGTCATTAGCATCTGTGCTACCCGGTGCATCCTGAATGGTAAATGTATATCCAGGCAAAGTTCCAAACGTCACCGTATATGTACCCGGAGCAAGGTTGTCGAAAAGATAGTAACCATCTACATCCGTAGTTTCTGTAGCTGTTACTGAATTGCCTGCACCAGTTGTTCCATTCAAGGTGACAAGGACACCTTCTATACCAAACTCAGTATTTTCCTGGATGCCGTTGACATTGAAATCTTCCCAAACGTAGTCACCTAATGCTGCATACTTGTAGTAACCGGCATCAATGGTATAGTCTGATTCTCCAGGAGCGAGGTCAATCACATGACTCTTTCCGGTAACAGGATCTGCATCACTATCTGTTGCATCTGCACCCTGATCTTTAATGGTTGTCACATAACCCGATGGTTGTGTAAACTTAACTACATACTGACCTGGTAACAAGTTGGTAAAGTAGTAGGTACCATTGGCAGCCGTGCTTGTAGAATTCACCGGATTGCCGTTGGCATCATTAACCGGATTACCATTAATATCTGATAACATTACTGTTACAGCCGGAATGCCAGGTTCACCTGAATCCTGAATACCATTTCCATTGAGATCATGCCATACAAAATCACCAATCGAAGCTGGAATATCACCACATGCATCATCTGTGATATCAGGTACGTTATCTCCTGTCCAATCAAGCTCTGCCATGTTGTACAAACCATACAATGGCGTACATCCAGGTCCATCACCTACCACTGAGCAAGGAGTGTAATGATTGTCGCCACCTGATGATGGAGACAAGTCAAGTTTAACATTCAAGGTTACCACATAAGTATGCGTTGCTCCTGCATTGATGGTTACATGGTTGGCTAGAATTGTGAATCCTATGGTATTCATGTTACCACTTGCCTGACCGGAATATGTACCACTGTTGACAATTACATCATCATCGAATTGAGGAGTATCTTTCAACGTGTATGTCGTAGATGTACCACCCAGATTCTTAACAATAATGGTATAACTTACATTGTATGATCCGTTGGCTCCAGGTGTTACTGTACCCAGATTTTTAACCATGGTAATGTATGGCAGGTCACCGCAAGCATCATCTTCTATATCATAAGTACCATCTGCATTTACATCTAATTCAGCCAGGTTGTAAAGGCCTTGTTCAGGTTGACTACCCGGACCATTACCCACAACTGCGCATGCTGTGTATACATTGTCACCTCCATCTGCAGAGCCTGCAGCCAGATCAATTTTAACATTGAAACTAACATTGTAAGTATGCGTTACTCCACCTGCTATACTCACTCCGGTTGCCAGTATCGTGCTTCCTGATGTATTCATTGTACCACTAGCCTGGCCACTGTAACTTCCACCCAAGATGGTAATGTCATCATCAAACAATGGAGTATCTTTCAAAGTATAGGTACTTGCTGCCCCTCCCTGGTTGGTTACTAATATTGAGTAAGTGACTGTATACGTACCATCTGCATTCATAGTAACAGTGCCAAGGTTCTTAACCATACTTACATATGGAAGGTCACCACAGGCATCATCGGTTATATCGGTAATGCCATCACCTGTCCTATCCAATTCTGCTTTGTTGTACAAGCCTTGACCTGGGCTGCAACCTGGACCATTTCCGACAACTGTGCATGGCGTATAAATATTATCTCCGCCATCTGCAGATCCTGGTGCAAGATTCATGGTAACGGTAAAGCTCACCTGATAGTTATGAGTTGCACCTGCGCTGATACTTACATTGTTGGCCAATGTGGTACTGCCTATGAAATTCATGGCACCACTAGCCTGTCCGCTGAATGTACCACCCACGATGGTGATGTCATCATCGAAGTCAGGGGTATCTTTCAAACTGTAAGTACCTGCTGCTCCTCCTGTATTCTTAACAATGATATTGTAAGTTACAGTATAACTGCCATTTGCATTAGCCGTTACCGTACCCAGGTTCTTAACCATGGTTATATATGGTATATCACCACATGCATCGTCGGTCAAATCCGGAATGTTATCATTGTTTATATCCAACTCAGCTTTGTTGTACAAGCCCTGGCCCGGCTGACTGCCCGGTCCATTGCCTACCACACCACATGCTGTGTAGATATTGTCGCCACCGTCTGTTGAACCCGGTTCGAGGTTCAAGCTTACATTGAAGCTTACGTTGTAAGTATGTGTGGTACCTGCAGAAATACTGGCAGTATTAGCCAACGTTGTACTTCCGTTTGTATTCATGGCTCCACTTGCCTGTCCGCTATAGCTTCCGCTGTTGATGGTCACGTCATTGTCAAACTGTGGTCTGTCTTTTAAGGTGTACGTACCTGTAGCACCACCCAAATTGTTGACTACAATCTGATAGTTGATCATGAATGTTCCGTTTGCATTAGCGAGTACACTTACAAAATTCTTCTTAATGGTCAGATAAGGAATATCACCACAAGCGTCATCTGTAATATCTGTTATACCATCACCATTTCTGTCCAGCTCTGCTTTGTTGTACAAGCCCTGACCTGGTTGACTGCCCGGTCCATTGCCTGCCACTCCGCAAGGAGTATAAATATTGTCTCCTCCGTCTGCAGAACCTGGTTCTAAGTTTAAGCTTACATTGAAGCTTACATTATAAGTATGGGTCGCTCCGCCGGAGATAGAAGCATTGGTTGCCAATGTAGTGCTTCCGGTGGTATTCATTGCGCCACTTGCCTGACCAGAATAGTTACCATTGTTGATGGTAACATCATTGTCGAACTGCGGCGAGTCTTTTAAGCTATAAGTGCCAGTCGCACCTCCATTGTTCTTAACAAGGACCTGGTAGGTTACAGTATAAGTACCGTTTGCATTGGCAGTTACACTGCCAAGGTTTTTAACCATGGTTATGTATGGCAAGTCACCACATGCATCATCCACTACATCTGTATTTCCGTCACCGTCTCTATCCAATTCAGCCTTGTTGTACAAACCCTGGCCTGGCTGACCGCCCGGACCATTGCCCGCTACTCCACAAGCTGTGTAAATGTTGTCGCCTCCATCTGTTGAGCCCGGCTCAAGGTTGAGGTTAACATTGAAGCTCACATTGTAAGTGTGGGTTGCCCCACTTGCAATTGATGTATTGGTTGCCAGCGTAGTGCTTCCGCTTGTGTTCATTGATCCACTTGCCTGACCTGAGTAACTTCCGTTGTTGATGGTTACGTCGTTGTCAAACTGCGGTGTGTCCTTAAGGCTGTAAGTTCCAGTTGAACCTCCCACATTGTTTACTACAATCGAATAGGTTACAGTATAGCTTCCATTTGCATTGGCGGTTACACTTCCAAGATTTTTAACCATGGTTATGTATGGCAAATCACCACATGCATCATCTGTTATATCTGTTACTCCATCACCATTTTTATCCAGCTCTGCTTTGTTGTACAATCCTTGTCCCGGACTACATCCCGGACCATTTCCAACAACAGAACACGGTGTGTACACATTATCGCCTCCATCTGTAGAGCCAGGTTCCAAATTGAGGCTTACATTGAAGCTCACATTGTAAGTATGGGTAGCACCTCCGGCAATGTTTACATTGTTGGCCAAAATTGTGCTTCCAATAATATTCATACTTCCGCTTGCCTGACCGCTGTAAGAGCCTCCCAGAATTACCACATCATCATCGAATGCTGGTGTGTCTTTCAGACTGTATGTACCCGTTGCTCCACCTTGATTTTTAACAAGGATTTGATAAGTAACCGTATAGGTTCCATTTGCATTGGCAGTTACAGTACCCAAATTTTTAACCATTGTTACATATGGTAAGTCACCACATGCATCGTCGGTAATATCTGTTACACCGTCTCCGGTTCTATCCAGCTCTGCTTTGTTGTACAAGCCCTGGCCTGGCTGACTGCCCGGTCCGTTGCCTGCCACTCCGCACGCTGTATAGATGTTGTCGCCTCCGTCTGCTGAACCTGGTTCCAGATTCAAGGTCACATTGAAGCTTACATTGTATGTATGCGTAGCTCCACCTGCTATGGTTGCATTCGTTGCCAATGTTGTGCTGCCGTTGGTATTCATTGCTCCACTCGCCTGACCGCTGTAACTTCCGCTGTTGATGGTTACATCGTTGTCAAACTGTGGTGTATCCTTCAAGCTGTAGCTACCTGTAGCACCGCCCACGTTGCTTACGATTACCTGATAGTTAACCGTATAAGTGCCATTCGCGTTTGGAATCACACCCACCAGGTTCTTAACCATTTTCACATATGGTAAGTCGCCACATGCATCATCGGTTACATCTGTTGTGCCATCTCCTGTTCTATCCAACTCTGCTTTGTTGTACAAGCCCTGGCCCGGCTGACTGCCCGGTCCGTTGCCTGCCACTCCGCATGCTGTGTAGATGTTGTCGCCTCCATCTGCTGAGCCCGGTTCTAAGTTCAGGCTTACATTGAAGCTTACAGTGTATGTATGGGTCGCTCCACCTGCTATTGTTGCATTGGTTGCCAATGTTGTGCTGCCGCTTGTATTCATCGCACCACTTGCCTGACCACTATAACTTCCGCTGTTGATGGTTACGTCGTTGTCAAACTGTGGTGTATCCTTCAAGCTATAGCTACCTGTGGCACCGCCAACATTCTTCACTATTACCTGATAAGTTACTGTGTAGGTGCCGTTGGCATTTGCTGTAACGCTGCCCAGGTTCTTAACCATTGTTACGTATGGTAAATCGCCGCATGCATCGTCCTCAATTTCAAACGTGCCGTCGGATCCTCTATCCAGATTTGCTTTGTTGTATAAGCCTTGCTCTGGTTCACTTCCAGGTCCATTGCCTACAACCTCACAGGCTGTGTAGACGTTGTCGCCTCCGTCTGCTGAACCTGGTTCAAGGTTCAGATTTACATTGAAGCCCAATGTGTATATATGTGTATTGCCCGCTGTCAATACTTTGTCTCCAAAACTAATCGGAATCGCAGGTGCTCCTATAAACGCAGGTCCGTTGCCGAATCCTCCCAATACATCTACGAATGTATAATCCCATGCATTGATTGTTACATCATCATCAAATGCTGGTGTATCTGTCAATGTATAGTTTCCGCTTGCGCCTCCTACGTTCTCTACTGTCAATTTGTAGCTCACATAGTAAGTGCCGTTTGACAATGCAGTTACTCCTACCAAATCTTTTCTCATCTTGATGTATGGTAAGTCGCCACATGCATCATCCTCAACTTCATAAGTTGAATCTCCATTTCTGTCCAATTTAGCCAGGTTGTACAACCCTTGTCCTTGACCAGAACCCGGGCCATTGCCTGCCTGAGCACATGGTGTATAGATATTATTACCACCTGAAGAGGCACTTAAGTCAATTTTAACAACAAAACTGACATTGTATGTATGCGTAGAACCTGCGCTGATACTTGAATTATTTGCCAAGGTAGTTGTTCCAGAAACATTCATTGTTCCACTTGCCTGACCGCTGTATGCTCCAGACAATATTGTAATGTCATCATCAAATAATGGCGCATCAACCAATGAATAGGTACCGGTGGTTCCTCCCATATTGGTAACAATCAATTGATAATTTACAGTATAGGTTCCATTTGGATGACTGGTAACGCCAACGAAGTTTTTCTTCATTTTCACGTATGGCAAATCACCACATGCGTCATCAGCAATTTCAGGAACACTGATAATATATCTAAACAACTCGGCTTTGTTGTACAATCCTTCTCCAGGATGGCTTCCCGGATCATTGCCTGATACTGTACAAGGTGTATAAACATTATCACCGGTCAAACCTGGTGCATCATCAAGATTGATATTGACAATGTAAACCAGGCTGTAGGTTTGTGTTTGATTACCTGCAATGGAAACGTTGGTTCCCAAAGTGGTACTTCCTGATGTATTTAAAATACCATTAACCGGACCTGTATAACTTCCATTCACTATCGTAATGTCGTTGTCAAATGCCGGCGTGTCCTTGATTGTATATACACCAGCACCCGCTGAAGTATTGGTCACAATCACATTGTATTTTATTGAGTAGGTTCCGTTTGCATTTGCTGTAGCGCTAACAAAATCTTTTTTCATTGTTAACACTGGCGAATAACCTGCATCAATTGTTGGATTATTGTCGCCTGGGTTGAGTACAAAATTGGGAGTTTTTCCAGTATTTACATCTGCATCACTGTCTTTTGTATCGTCAGGAGTATTGTCCTGAGGTGATCTGGTTGTATTAGGAACATCTCCAAAAATGATGTAATACACGCCTTTGCATACATTAAACTGATAAAAACCAGCCAATCCAGCATTGGTTATAGTTGTTGTGGTGGATACCGGCACATTGGTAACGGCATCGTATAATGTTACAGTAACGCCATTGATGCCCAATTCATTGTTATCCTGAATTCCATCTTTGTTGCCGTCATACCACACATAATCACCCACTTTGGCTCTGTTTTCAATATTTACCACTACCTGGTCAGTAGCTGTACATCCCTTGCTATCGGTCACAGTCACGGTATAAGTGGTGCTAACCCCTGGGCTTACATTTATTGTGGTTGAGGTTGAACCATTGCTCCAAATAAATGTGTACCCCGGTGTGCCACCTCCGGCAGTTGCCGTAAGCGTAGTTGATGTTTCATAACATATGGTAACATCATTTCCAGCATTTACAAAAGGAAGAGGATTCACCGTTACCGTTACTGCATCGGTCTTAGTACAGCCTTTGCTGTCCGTTACTGTTACTGTATAGGTTGTTGTTGCAATCGGACTCACACTCGTGCTTGCTGTAATTGCACCGTTACTCCATAAATAGGTGTATCCTGGAGTACCGCCACTGCCCACTGCAGTCAATGTTGTGCTGAAGCCATAACAGATTTCTACATCCGGTCCGGCATTTGCATTTGGCAATGGATTAACAGTTACGGTCACCGCATCGGTCTTTGTACAGCCTTTGCTATCCGTTACTGTTACGGTATAGGTGGTGGTCACAGTTGGGCTCACACTGGTAGCTGCTGTGGTAGCGCCATTGCTCCACAAGTAAGTATATCCTGGTGTACCACCGCTGCCTATTGCTGTCAACGTTGTGCTGAAACCATAACAGATTTCTACATCTGCACCCGCATCTACATTTGGCAATGGATTTACGATTACTTTAACCTGATCGGTCTTTGTACAACCCTTGCTGTCTGTTACTGTAACTGTGTATGTTGTTGTCGTGGTTGGGCTTACACTGGTGCTCGCTGTGGTAGCTCCATTGCTCCACAAGTATGTATACCCTGGTGTACCGCCGCTGCCTGTTGCTGTCAATGTAGCGCTGAAGCCATAACAGATTTCTACATCCGGTCCTGCATCAACGTTTGGCAATGGATTTACGGTTACTGTTACTGCATCGGTCTTCGTACAGCCTTTGCTGTCAGTTACCGTTACGGTGTATGTGGTTGTTACTGTCGGACTTACTGTCTGACTAGCTGTATTTATACCATTGCTCCATGCATAAGTATAATTAGGTGTACCACCACTTCCCACTGCTGTTAAGGTTGTGCTGTTACCAGTACAGATAGCTACATCTGCTCCTGCATCTGCATTTGGCAATGGATTAACGGTTACGATGACATCATCTGAATCTTCACATCCATTTTTCTTAACCGTAAGGATATAGGTTTTGGTAGAAGTAGGTGTAACCACATATGATTGACTGGTAGATAAAATGGTAGAATTCCCATTTTCTCTCCATTCATAGGTAGCTCCATTTACCGTTGTAGCAGTTAAAGTAGCGGATTGGCCTGCACAAATATTCTGGTCAGCTCCGGCTTCTGCCTGGATTGGATTATTAAGTGTAACTTCTGCCTGATCACTGGCGGTACAGCCATTACAATCTGTGACAACAAGTGTGTAGGTACCCGTTGTATTTACAGTAACGGTTGGACCATTGGTTGCTCCAACAATACCGGGACCTGACCATGCATAGGTCACAGAATTGTTAAATGAATTTGGTGTTGTGAATTCTACGTAATCTACGCGGAAAGCACATTTGCCATTGTCAGATATCTTGATATACTGCGTTGCAGTATTAAGTGTATAACAGAATGTTTGATAACTATTATTGGAAAATACTTCAGATGCTTTTACATCGGTAAATCCTGAACCTGAGGATGTAGACCGCTGAACTTTCATATCTGAATTGGTACTATTGGTATTACTACAATGTTCTAGTTTTGCTTTCACACAAATGATGGTCCCTGCGGGTACCTGTGTGCCAAAATTGAGGGTAATAAACGAAGTACCATTTCCTGATTTTGTCCATAATTTGGTACCGGCATTGTCTCCACATATGGTAGATGCATTGGGTGATTCCAACCAACCGCCCTGATCTGACAAGGTGTGGTTGCAATCGGAGGTACCTTGTGTTCCACATGTTGGAATTCCGGTAACCACTGAATTGATGATTTCCTGATCTCCTGTACAGATGGTAATATCAGGACCTACATCTACTGTTGGCTTTGGTACTACCGTAACTGCTTTGGACTCTGTATCGGTACAACCATTGGTATTGGTTACCGTAACTGTATAGGTCGTATTGGCATTTACTGTAACCGTTATGGCGGCCGTTGTTGCCCCTGTAGACCACAGATATGTACCTCCTCCGGTTGCTGTAAGGGTTACCTGTGAGCCAAGGCACACCGTATTGTTGCCATTGATTCCAGCTGTAGGATTGGGGTTAACATTTACGGTAACATCGTCAGAATCCTCACATCCATCCTTTTTAACCGTAAGGATGTATGACTTAGTTGCTGTTGGTGTTACTACAAAGGTCTGACTTGTAGATAATACAGTTGAACTTCCGTTTTCTCTCCATTCATAAGTGGCTCCCGATACAGCTGTTGCAGTCAAAGTTGCTGATTGCCCGCTGCAAATGTTTTGATCTGCACCGGCATTGGCTACAATTGGATTGTTGTAAGTCACCACCATGGCATCACTGGAGGTACAACCACCACAATCTGTAACTACCAAAGTATAGGTACCACTTGCATTTACTGTAACTGAAGTTCCATTGGTAGCGCCTAAAATACCAGGACCAGACCAGGAATAAGTTACAGAATTGTTGTATGTACCAGGTGTTGTGTATTTCACATAGTCTACCCTGAAGGCACATTTTCCGTTGTCGGAAATTTTGATGAATCTTGCATCCCCTGTCAAAGTATAACAATATTCATGATATGTGTTGGAACTAAATATTTCAGAAGCTTTTAATGTAACAAATCCCGATCCAGAACTAAGCGATGCCTGTATTTTTGCATCGGAGTTGGAACTGGATGAATTGTTGCAGTGCTCTAGCTTCATATTCACACATATTGTGGTTCCCGTAGGAACAATGGAACCTAAATCCAGGGTAATGAAGGAAGTTCCATTACCTGATTGAGTCCAAAGTTTGGTACCCGCATTGTCCCCACATATGGTTGATGCGTTGGGTGATTCGAGCCATCCTCCGGATGCTGCAAGTGTATGGTTGCAATCCGATGTTCCTGAATTTCCACAAGAAGGTATGCCTGTGACACTGGAGTTGATGACCAACTCATCTCCCTCGCACAACTCTTTATCAGGTCCCACATTTACCACAGCAGCCGGCTTCACGGTCACGGCTTTCGAAGCAGTGCCGGAACAGCCCGAGGCATTGGTAACAGTGACCGAATAGGTGGTATTGGTTGTGGGCGAAACCGTGATGGAAGCAGAAGTTGCACCATTACTCCAGGTATAAGAACCGCCTGTTCCTGCTCCACTGGCGGTGAGGGTGATGCTGCTACCCAAACAAACATTGTCCGGACCCGTAATGGAGGCAGCGGCCGATCCCCCCACAGTTACAACCACATCGTCTGTATCTGTACATCCTTTTGAGTCGGTGACAGTGATGGTATAAGTTGTATTGCTGGTTGGACTAACGGTTTTACTGCTACCTGTTCCCCCCGGAGGTGTTGACCATGCGTAAACATATGACGGTGTACCATTGGAGGCAGAAACCGTTAAAGTTACCGATTGGCCGCTACAGATATTAACATCAGTACCTGCGGAAAGAACCGGCAATGGATCCACCGTAACTGTAAAAGTACTGGTTCCGGAGCAACCAGAAGCATCGGTTGTGGTAACTGTATAGGTGGTAGTTGTAGTTGGGTTTACGGTCTTGGATGATCCTGAACCCAAACCGTTGCTCCATGCGAAGGTGTAAGGACCAACGCCTCCCTTGCCTGTAGCAGATATAGTTGAAGATCCTCCGGCACAAACCCTGTTGTTTCCGGTAAGATCAGCATAAACATTATAACAAGGTCCGGTCAAACACCAGACATCCGTTTTGATCCAATCACCATTTCCTGAAGCAGCAACACCAACGTATTTACCGTTGGCTGGCATAGTTCCTGAAACTGTGTATTGTGTCATAGTAGGCAACAAACTGTTTACTTCAACGCAGTCGTTGTCTATCCAATTCCAATTGGCATCAAAGTAATCAATACATACCTGATGATAAAGGGATGGATTGTGTGTGCCTGCATATACGGTCAATGTAAAAGCAGACCCTGCAGCAAATTGATAAGGTACAGACTGAGAAAGCCAGTTGTTGGCTGAATTAGTTATTTGAAAATGACCCGCATAGTTTCCTTGAACTGCTGCATAAGAACCGGTTGTGAAGTTGCCTCCACTTTTTGTCCAGTTGTTGGTACCATTTTCAAATGAATGGTTGACTATATAATTGTTAGTGCAATTGCATTGATTGACTGTAACTGTTACTTGTCCGCTGCCGGTGCAACCATTAACGTCTGTAACGATTACTGTATAAGTAGTAGTGGTAGTAGGACTCACGGTTTTGGTCGAACCAGTACCCAAACCGTTGCTCCATGAGAATGTATAGGGCCCCGTTCCATTTTTACCGGTTACCGTAAGGGTAGTACTGGTACCATTGCAAATGGAGGTTGAGCCTGCAAACTCTGGATAAGGAGCCGGGCTTAATGAAACAGAAACTACATTCGATTCTCCATCCCAGTTGGTACAACCTACTCTTCTGCTACAACGCAAATAACAAGTAGTCTGTGTAATGGATGGTGGATCGTAGGTTGAACCTGTGGCACCTGAAATCTCTGTCCATAGGTTGTTATTGGAACCATTGGGTGGTGTACAGGTAGCTGTACTCTTCAACCACATATACTGAATGGCTCCAGAACCACCGCTGGGGTCTGCAATACTTGTCAGTGGTGCCGGGTCAAAACTGCTGGCACATGCTGACTGGTTGGATCCGATGGTTCCTCCATTCGTTACATTGTTGCAACCAGTGGTAAGGCACATCATGTCTACCTTGATGTAATCAAAGTTGGCATAACCCTCAACTCTGACATATGAAGTACCAGATGGTGCCGTTGCAGTAATGGTATAAAACTGAAGGTCACCTCCTTGCCCATCCACATCAAAGTCAATCTGTTTTGCGTTGGTTTGCAGAACAGCATTGGCCGAATTGTAAAATCGCAATCTGATCTGATGGTCATACGAAGGCTCATGTGTACCCGCGTAGAAGGTCAGCGTCAAAGACTGGCCTGATGAAATGCCATTTACCTGCTGCCAGAAATTGGCTGTAGCATTGGTTGCATTCAGAAAGGCGTTGTTGTTTCCGCATTGCTGAAATCCCGAACCGGAAGTAAAGGTTCCAGATGGAGAAGAACTCCAGTTATTGACGTTTCCTTCAAAACTGGGATTCAAAACCAGGTTGCCCGAACATGAACAACTCTGTGCTAACACGGTCTGACTTTGTATTCCAAAAGTCAAAACTGCTGCCAAAGTGGCCATTCGGTACATCCAGCGTTTAAAGAATGCGGAAAACTGAACTTTTTGTGTTCCCGTTTTTGGGTCAAGTTCAAGGATGCCTGGCAATGTAGTATACATGCCAAACTCCCGATTGCGAGAAATCGGTGTAAGATGGTTCATTGTGCTTTAAGTTTCAGTTATTATAATACACCATCCACCACCTAACATTGGCAGACTATGCATCATTGATGGCGAAAATAGATAATTCTTTTTTCGCACCACCAAGATACGCAGGAAAAAGATTGCTATTGTAAAATTCTTTGCACTCGGCAAATTCCAATTTCGAATATACGCCAAACACCCTGTAAAATAAGGACCCTCAACCACATATAAACATATTATTTATATAATTTTATATCCATGTTTAAAGTATTAATTATCATCATATTAGTTCAAAAACACGAATCAAATAATTACTTTTAATTATATAAATTGATATGTATATCAACATATTATATGTAATACAAATAATCATCATATTTTTAAATGGGTATGAATTCTATAGCACAATTTTTGCGTCTTAAGGCTGCTGAATGTAAAATTTTTTACATTATTCAACTTTCAAAGCAAAAAATCAGACACACCAAATTTAATTCTGTATTTGTGGCGACCTAAAAATCTTCTTTCTGATAAAGGAAAAACAAAGGCTTTAGATTAATTTTTATTTTAATGCGTTATTGTTTGTTTTTTAATGAATAACCCATTAAAGCAAAGATTATTGGTGCAACTATTCTCATTTTTGAACATAAATGCCTATTTTTGCACTTTAACCAATCTCAATTAGTATTCTCATGAAGAAAGTAGCAATACTTTTTCTCATTCTTATCACTTACTTCTGTGGAAACATTCCTCTCGAAGAGTCGGAACTGAGAGAGAATGTGGTTGTTACTGCCGCCAAATTGTTGGGATCACCTTACCGATCAGGGGGTACAAAAGAATCAGGTTTTGACTGTTCAGGTTTTGTGCGTCACGTCATGGCACAAAACAACATCTTTATATCAAGAAGTTCTTCCACTCAGGTGACCGACGGCGTAGAAGTTCCGGTCAATAGCGTAAAACCTGGAGA
>CALJKQ010000327.1 GCA_937973565.1 uncultured Saprospiraceae bacterium
TTACCATCCTTTCGAGTTTAAAAAAGGCAAAAAAATGGTTTGACGATAATGCGGAACCAGACTTACTTTTTATGGACATTCAATTGAGTGATGGCGTAAGCCTCGACCTCTTTAATGAGCACAAGCTCTCCTGTCCTGTTGTATTTACCACTGCGTATGATGAATACGCCTTGCAAGCCTTCAAAGCCAATGGGGTGGATTATATATTGAAGCCCGTTAAAGACGAAGAACTCAAAACAGCCATCAACAAGTGCAGGGCTTTCAACAAACAAAATTTGCAGCCCGCCATCGATGTCCAAAAGTTGATTGACTCCCTTTCTATGGTGGATAACGCAACCCGCTTCAAAGAGAAATTTATTGCATCTTTCAGGAATCAATGGGTTCCGGTCAATGCCCGCGATATCGCCTGTTTTTCAAAAGAGGCGCTCATCCATATTTACACCTTCAACGGAGATAAATATTCCATGGACATTACCTCTCTGGATGAACTGGAAGAACAATTGGATCCTCGACAATTTTTCAGAGCCAATCGTCAATTTATCATCAATATTGACGCCATTGCCTCCGTTAAACCCATTGAAAACTCAAAACTCATCATTCACCTTAAAGAACCCAATCACAAATTGGAAGTGGATACCAGCCGACAAAAGAGTCCGGAGTTTAAGAAGTGGTTAGAACAGTAGATTGTGCACAAAAAATACAATTCTACAATTGAAAAGACTTTCAAATTAGGATGAGATTTGACAACAACTAAACATGAAGGGAATGAAGGGAATTAAGACAGTTCTCATTATTACACCCTTAATTTGTCTTAATTTTCTTAATGTTCAATAAAATTCAGTATCTCTTACTGATAACAAATGTCTCTATGCAGGCTTTTCAATTCCTATGGGTTTCCCTATTTATTCCTTTGATACAACACCTGTCGTCTTGACCAAAATTTGTTGCCTTTTTTAAACATGAAGGGAATGAAGAGAATTAAGACAGCTCACATTACCACCCTCAGATTGCGCTAAATTTATCTAAAAGTCTCTGAATTATTATAATCAACCAAACCTCTCAAAACAAATCATTACCTCCCAATAATCAAGGGTAGGGTTTGTACCTGATTCTTATACCTTAGGCTTACATAATACAAGCCATCATTATACAAATCTTCGGCCTTGATTTGAAGGTAATTTCTGCCGCCATTGCCATTGAGTTTTTTGCTCCATAGTACCTGACCAACGGCATTAGATAGTGTATATTGGACCTCACCGGGAGACGGTAAATAATATTTAATTTCTGTGGCATCAGCAAATGGATTGGGTACACCCACATACACCTCAAATTGTCTCTGCTCTCTGGGAGTAAGATATATAAGGTTAAGTTTGTTGGCTGTCACATCCTTCTCGGTATAAATGGTGCTTCCTTCCTCTTTATCCAAGCCAAGGAAAGAACTGAGCAAGCCATCTCTTTCAGCCCTGCCCCTGACCTTAAACACTTCTCCTTCCTTTTTTAAGGTAGTGGTTTCGTTTAAGATAGCATATGAAAAACAGGAGGATCCATCTTTTAATTCAGATCCTTCAAATTTAGCTTCTATAGACGACTTTACCTCCGGATTAATAAGACCATTTACCTGCCAGTTGATCTCCCATCCCTGCAGATCGGTTTCTTCCTGTAACCAAAAAGACGCTGCCACCTCTTCCCCATTTTGTATCCACCTATCATCCGTTGTCAATACAATTGTATTATCTATTTCATTCACCACAGAATTTAATGTGCTTTGGTCGACATCCCCCACTTTGATGCCCTTGAAATCCTGCTGAGTTTGTACATAAAGATCCACCAGGGCTGTCCTTTCAATGTCATAAGGTTGGTTTTTATCTTTAAAAGAATAGGGTTGAGGCAAAAATATCCAGCTGTCGCTGTTGCTAAAAGTATCAATTGTACCAATCCTCAAATGGTACAATTCACTAAAATCTTCCATGGTAATTTTGCCATCGGCATTGACGTCGGCAGCCAATAGTTTTTCAGGACTGTCCAACAATTCTTGTCCATTGATGTGTCTCAATAAAATAAATAAATCAGCACCCGTAATGCCGTTGCTGAAATCATTTCTTTTTTTAAGCTTAACTTTGTACCAATCTATGTATAAGTTTACTCTGTATTCCTCAGAAAAGAAGATATACCTGGGCTGGTCCCATCCTATTCTTTCGATGGAGGCTAAGACGTGAGGAATACTTTGGTTTGACAAATTGGTAACCTTTCCCCACAAATCATTTTCCACACAATCAAAACGGAATAAAAATATTTTTACGAAGGCGGTGTCTGTATTTAAGTATTCATCCCAAACAGAGATTTGTTGATTTACCGTTTTATTTCCGCTGCCGTTACAAATCAACATTTTTGAAGAAGTGTTCAATGCCGGGTTCCAGTATTGAGCTATACCCCGGTTATATTCATTTACATCTGCATTTATACCCTTGCCCTTAAAATAATGAAGCTTGTTTTGAAGGCTGGTCACGGGATACGCTCCGTCAAACGTAAACCAAAGCTTGTCATCTGAAGTACAATTGTCATGTGATGCTACATTAAACTGTGCTGCCGTGATTTCCCTTCTGTCTTCCCCATTGGCGTCAATGGTGTCTTTCAAAATAATATCTATAACCGGTGTATCTAGGTCCTTCACTTCTATACTGGAAAAACACGAGGCTCTGTTTCCACAGCTATCCACGGCGATCCACATGATTTTGTGGCTGTTAAATGAAGCAGGCCATTTCCAATTTGGAATAGCAGGAGCCGTTCCTTCCTTTGAAGGTGAAAGGTAATAGTCCTTTATTCCATTGTTATTAGAATCTGTGGTGAGATCGATATCTGCCGGATTTACAAAACTCGAAAATTCGAGGTCATTCACTCCGTTACCGTCTTTGTCCACATACACAATCCAGGATATTAGAGCTGATGAGGAACAGGTCACGTCATTGTAAGCCGTAGCCCTCAATTGAATATCAGCCATACAATTGGGTTCATGATTATCAGCAATCAAAGTAAAAATCTGATCGTCACATTCAATACTTAAGGCATCGGTGGAAACAGTTTGAGCCACATTTGTTTGGGTCAACAACAAATGGACCAGACCCAAGGTGAGCAATTTTTTGACACTGTTCATGGTGTAGGATTGGGGGGTAAGAAGCTAAGTTAAATAAAAATAATATTATATCACTTAAAAGACAATTATTTCTTTCTACTATACCCGATGACTTTAATAAAAATTGGTGGTTCCCTTGTTTACAGAGCGGAGAAAAGCCAAAAATTGTATGTCTTTAAGTAAACTTTAATCTTCGATTCAGCTACATTTCATATCTTTAATTCTGAATATTTGAAATGTATTTAAAAAATAATCATTTGCCCTAAACCTCCATCTTTGTAACCTATAACTACTTATAATATGAATGTGGCCCTGAGCGTTTTCAATAAAATGAAATAAAGCCAAAAAGCAATCAGTAACCTCAAAAAATATATCAAGCTGATAGGCTATGAAATGTTTGATGAGGACTATCGACAAAATTTAAAATAAAGCCTACTTTCTTTAAAAAGCTTATGGAAAAATTTTTGCCTTATCTTACTCACTTCATGCTGGTTTGCCAATATTTTAAGTTACGCCGATACCTGGTTTATGGTGGCCTTTCTTTAGTCATTGTTGTTTTTTGTTGTCATCACGTTTTGAGTCAAAGCCAGTTGGAAAATCCCGATTCCATCCCACAAAAAACCCTGCCTTTATCAGAATTCTCTATGGGCAGAAAGTTGGGCAATGCCGTCTCGATGGATAATTGCAAATACTATGACTTTGGTGTCTCCTTAAATTTAATTTTACATAAAGTAGGTTCCAAAACCTATTTTGGCTTTAACCCTTTTTTCGACATTCACGTGGTGGACAACATTGGATACTACAAATTGGGGTTTCGAATTTTTACTGAATTTAATTTATCTCATGAAGAGAGCTTCAAAATAGCCTTGGGTCCATCCTGGTCAAAAAGTTTCCATAACGGTTATTCTGCCTCCAATGCATCGCCCTTTGGCTTGAGCGGGGAGTTTTCATATTTCATCAGTCCTGGCCTGGGTATTTCTACGAGGTGGGACCGGTTTCAAATTCCCGCCATTAAAGATCCCACAACTGTCAATGATATTTCAATTGGCTTGAAAATACGGCCCAAAGGTTTGATTAGTGCCTTGGGTTATCTTTTTGGGATCGGATCACTTGGTTTTAACAGCATCCTTGGAAGCCAATAAAATCAAAACGTGTCCCAATGGTTTGATTTATTTTAATGTCATTTTTAGAATCGCATTTATTAAAAAGTTTGGCCTCTTCCAGATCAAATACAGACTACCACCCAATCCCATAATCCTCACCATGATTGCTCGATCCGCCCCACATCGTGCCGTGCAGCCGGTCAAAATAAATGGCATTGACGGGACCACTGGTTCTGGCCTGGTAGTCGATCTGGTAACCCATTCTTTTTAATTCGTTGCGGGTCCAATCGGGCATGGCTTCATTGAGGGTCATAAAGCCTGGCTTACGTTCGTGTTTGCCAAAGGAAGAAAACATTTGATAGGTCTTAAAACTTGGGGCCTCTGCGGCTTCCTGCACCGTCATGCCAAACTCCACCATGTTGAGGAAAAACTGTAAGAGCAGTTGGTCTTGTTCATCTCCCGCCTGTTTGGCAAAGGCCAGCCAGGGTTTGCCATCTTTCATGGCCAGGCTGGGTGTGAGGGTTACCCTGGGTCTTTTGCCGGGCTCCAGTACGTTGGCCGGTCCGTCTTCAGGATTGAGCACAAAAGATTGCATGCGTTGACTCAGCCCGATGCCGGTGCAACCTGCAATGCACGCCGGCACCCATCCACCGCTGGGTGTAAAGGAAACCACCCAGCCATCTTTATCGGCAGCCACTACCGTTGTGGTGCCCACTTGGAAATCTTCTTTTTCTTCTTCCGTAAGACTGCCGGTACTGCCATCCGATTTTTTGGGTGTTAAAAAATTTTGATGCGGGTTGCTTTTACCCATAAAAGAATAAGGATCCCCTGGTTTAAAGGTCGGATCATTTTTTTCGAGGTTTAGGTCTTTCAGCCGGTGTTTGGCGTATTCTTTTGATATTAGGGTTTGAATGGGCGACTGCGTATTAAAATCAGGGTCTCCATAATAAAAGTCGCGGTCTGCAAAACACAGGTTCATCACCTGGTACAAGGTGTGGATGTATTTTGAACTGTTGTACGACATCGACTTTAAATCAAAATTTTCCAGCATATTGAGGGCCTGCAGCATCACCGGGCCCTGGGTCCATTCCCTGAGCTTATACACCTCAATGCCTCTGTAGTTGGTAGATAATGGCTCTTCAATTTTTACCTTCCAGTTTTTTAAGTCCTCTGCGGTCATTACGCCTCCCATCTCTTTTACACTGCGCTCAATTTCCGCCGCAATGGGACCGTTATAAAAATAATCATAGGCCGCCATGATGGCTTCTTTTCGGCTCATTCCCTTTGCCAGGGCCTTTTGCTCTACTTCCACCAGTTTTTCTAGTGTTGATTTTAAGTCCTTTTGTACAAACATTTCACCGGGATAAGGAGCCTCCCGCTCTTCTCCGGCATGGGGCAAAAACACGGCTGCTGAATATTTCCATTTTTTGATATTGCCCTTGCCTCTTTCAATAGAATTGGCCGTCTGAGCCTCTATAGGATATCCCGATGCCAAGTCGATGGCAGGTGCCAAAACTTCAGCCAGACTCATCGTGCCGTAATCGGCCAGCACCGTCAACAAACCTCCGGGTGTGCCGGGAGTTACCGCTGCCAAAGGCCCATACTCCGGAGGAAACCGGTCGTATCCTTGCGACTTATAGTACGCTACCGTTGCTGCTTGGGGTGCCACACCCAGTCCATTGATGGCAATTACCTTCTTTAATCCGGGATGGTATATGAGCCCTTGTAACTCTCCGCCCCACGACAACACATCCCACATGGTACAGGTGGCTGCCAACATAGCGCAGGAGGCATCAACGGCATTACCGCCCTTTAAAAATATTTTAGCTCCGGCTGTTGCTGCCAATGGTTTTCCTGTAATGGCCATCCAATCCTTGGCATGCAACGGGGGTTTTTGAGTTTGGGCGGGAAAGAGATTAAACGATTGACCGAAAGCAAAACGAACAGCGTATAGGCAAAAAAATAAGGTGATCGAAATGCGCATTTCTTTTTCTTGATAAAAGTAATACAAAATTGTTTTAATTATTCATCAGCACTACAGCCCATTTCATTAAAACAATTTAAATAAACATACTTTATCTATTAACCCACTTCCTGAAATCCGGACACCGCATCCGACTCACGTCTATTTGCAAAGCCTGATTGGGTTTTTTTAAATATACATCAATCTTGGCATTATCGAGCGACTTAATGCTCTGGATGGCATCTATGTTGATGATGAACTGTCTGTTGACCCTGAAAAACTTTTTAGGGTCCAGCATCTTTTCAATTTCCTCCAGGGTAATAACATCCAAATGATATTTCTCCCCACTAAACAAATAAATCGTGTTTACGGTTTCTTTGCAAAAACAGGCGATGTCCTTTACATTGATGGGCAATCGGTGATTTCTGTAATCTACCAGGAATATCTCTTTGTATTTGTTGTCATTGACACTCACACCTCCTGTGATACTTTGTAAATACTGAATTACAGCATCCGGCATGTTTTCTTTTTTATCTACCAGTGATTTTAATTTTACGATAGCCCTTTCCAATTCCGGTTCTTGTATGGGTTTCAACAAATAATCAATGCCATTAACTTTAAATGCCTGGATGGCGTACTCATCGTAGGCTGTAGTGAAAATTACAGGGCAGGTGAGATCGTACTCATTAAAAATATCAAAGGACACTCCATCACTCAACTGGATGTCCATAAACATTACATCCGGTTGCCCGTTTTCATTCAACCATTGTACAGCCGTTTCTTTGCTGTTTAGCACTTCCAGAATCTCTATTTCATCATCGATTTTCTGAATCTTATTTTTTAATACGTGGGCAATAATGGCCTCATCTTCTACTATTACGGCTTTCATGTATTTTGATTTTAAAGTAATGGAATTTTAATTCTGAAAACATCCTCCTTGTCGTCTTCAATCACAATAGGGAGATCGCTTAAAAACCGGTAAAGCGAGGTAAATTGTTTAAGTCCTCTCTGATTGGAGGTTTCTACAACCGCTTTCTTTTGTAAGTTGTTTTCAACTACGATGTATTGATGGTTTTCAATATAAATATCAATTTTTAATGGCCGGTTCTTTGCTATCACATTGTGTTTAATGGCATTTTCAATCAGGTTCTGCAATGTTACTGGCGCTACCTTGTTGTTGTGATATTCGGGTGGTATTTGGATAGACACCTGCAAACCTTCATTAAACCTGGTTTTTTGAAGATCTACATACATATTTACAAAATCCAGTTCTTCTTTGAGCGTTACGGCTTCTGCATCGGCATTTTTGAGAATATACCTATAAATAACCGACATCTGATTGAGAAAGCGTGAAGCAGATGTCTGATCCAATTCAATAAGACCAGAAAGAGAAGTGAGAGAATTAAACAAAAAATGAGGATTTAACTGTTGTTTGAG
Organism: uncultured Saprospiraceae bacterium; assembly: GCA_937973565.1. Lineage (GTDB taxonomy): Bacteria > Bacteroidota > Bacteroidia > Chitinophagales > Saprospiraceae > JADKBO01. The sequence goes on from CALJKQ010000327.1 coordinate 7,634, forward strand.
ATTCTCAAACATGGCCGTTGCTTTTTCCTTTTCCAGCATTTGGGCTTTGTTTCTGAGATCATACAATTGCCGTTGCTGTTTTCTCCTGTATTGGTAAAAAAGAAAGAACAAAAACAGTATAAAGCCTGCAGAAACAATCTTAAAAAAAGTGGTCTTATAATAA
>CALJKQ010000328.1 GCA_937973565.1 uncultured Saprospiraceae bacterium
CCGTTTCCGGTCACTCCAAACAATTGACCATCATCTCTGAATGATATAGAAGCAAAATTGTCTCCAAGGTTACCAATTAAAGTGCACACCCCGGTTGAAAAATCAATTTTGGTCAACAACCTGCCTGTAATTCCGGAAACTTTCACAATTGCATAATTTTCACCGGTTGTCGGATGAGTCGCGAGACCGTTGATGCCCGTGATTGTAAAACCCGACATACTGGGTGCCAACCTTTTGATGATTGAAAGATTTTCCAAGTCTATTATCCACATAGAATCCTGGAACGGTGAAGTTCCGGCTACGACGTTGCTTTTTCTATAATTTATTCCGTTGATGACTGCGGGGTTGCTGGCATAAACTACAGCACAGCCGGGTGCGCTGGCATAAGAAACGGCAACGTTATAAGAACCGCTATTCAAATTGGTAAATGTATTGGATGGTTGTGCGGCCCCACCGTTAAGACTGTAAGCCAAAGGTCCGCTGCCTGCGGCATTGACTACAATACTACCCATGGTTGATGGGAACACAGGCTGATTAACCACCACAGAGTTAATAACAGGATTAGGTTTAACCGTAACATAAGCAGTGTCAGGCTCACCGGGATTACCATTATACGTAGGGATAAATATAAATCTCACGGTAATGTCTGCGTTGGTGTTGTTGACCAGCATACCATTGACATCACCGGTTCCATTGGCAGGAATGCCGGTAACATTTACGGTTTCATTGCGGGACCAGGCCACAGTTGCCGGACCAGGCATTACAGCAGCATCAATGTTGATGGTTGCACCTGAGCACACGGTTTGAGTTTCAGGACTCGCTACCACGGTAGCCGCAGCAGGCGCGAAATTGGCCCTTATTACGAGTGCCCTTGCAAAACCGGCACCGAAATCTTCTGCATTAGCCCATCCACCGTTGGGATTGGTAGGCCAATCGGTCCAATTGGTTTCGGGTGTATACTTATCCATAGTAAGGCCAACGGTCAAAGTAGAATCAACCTCCACTGCACATATTACAATGGTATCCAGCGGATTCAGTGTAAGAGCAGTAGTGAGTGGAATGACCACTAAAGAATCTACAATTCCTCCTGATGTATAAATGGGTGATGTATATAAAACCGGACCAGGAATACCATTTTGTTTTTTGAAAATGGTTAAACCGTATTTTGCGGGTGATGCCATCAATGAAAAGTACATCGAAACCGAGTTAAGGGTGGCAATTTGAGTTATGGGATATTCTGTCCCCAAGTACCCCCCGTTTCCGGCACCTATGCCCAAAGTGCCAACCACATTACCATTATCACGGGCAAATGTGCTGTCGCTGATCTCGAAAGTTGATCGAAGAGTGTCGTTAGCCGCATTTTGATCTACCTCCGTCATCTTGGCAATATATTCTACGTTGTAAACGCCTGCACCAGGTGCTGTATAAGGGCTAAGACTTTTCTGCGTTGTTGCCAATGAAGCCAAAGTTGCCACACCACCCGTCGTTGTACTGTTTTGTAATTCAACCGACATGGCGTCTTTAACTTTGATTTGGATCTGCGGATTGTTAATAGTGTTGAGACCATAGTTTTTGAGGGTCCCCCCCAATGCAATCGGATAATCCATAATATCCGGAATCTGGGTGAAACGGGATGTATTGTCTACCCCTTCCATAGCGATGTCAAACAGGAAAGAATTTTCAACCTTTACATCATCAATTAACAGAAGAAACTGGTTGTCTGAATTGTTGCGGTATCCAATGTAAATACTTTGGCCCGCGTAGGCAACCAAAGGATAGATTCGATTCGTCCATGTAGAATTTTCATTGGCAATACTGAAAATCACAGTAGAATTTGTTACCTGATTGCCCAGATTGCCCGGACCTCCCGTGGGTACATTGGGGGCTACCATAATGCGCACTTCGTATCCATCCCTAAACATAGGATCATATGCAATCGCATTCCAACTTAAAACCGTATTGGCTGTGATTCCTGAAATCAGTGGCGTCCACATCCAATCGTCACCGGCTCCTTCAGGATTGTACCATGAAGTACTGAAGGCTGCGGAATCTATAACAGAATTGGCAAAATCTTCTCTTCTTTCCCAAGCATCATTCACATAATTTACAGCAGCATTGGGCGTCTTGTTGTCGACATTAAACAAAGACCAGCCACCGGGAAACACATAAGTACCGGGCCCACCGGCTGTAGGACCGGGCACACCATCGAAGTCTTCATAAAACAAGACCTGTGCTTGTAAAGATAAGGATGTAAGGGATAAAAGCAGTCCTAAAACCAGTAATCGCGCATTTAATAGAAAGCTAATGCTTGACTTTGATTTGGTCAAAGAAAAAGAAAAGAGGTTCATTTCTTCAGTTTTGGTTGTTGTAAATATTCAAAAGAACAAAGTACAAATATAATCAAATTAATTGAATATCAACCATTTGTCAAATAGAAAACAAAGTATGGTTAATCCAAAAAAAAGGACTATATATTAAATCAAAACAATATATTTTAAACCCTTATTTTCTATTATTTATAAATTATTGAAATGATTTATCTCTTCACCAGGCCATACTCCAAAGCAATTCTTACCATTCCTGCAGTATTCTTCACACCCAATTTTATCATAATATTTCTCCTGTGCGTTTCCACAGTCCCAAAACTGATAAAGAGTTGCTCTGAAATTTCCTGGGTAGTCTTTTCATCAATAATAAGCTCCAAAATCTGTTCTTCTCTCCGCGATAATTTAGGAAATGGTGAGTTGGAAATCTTGTGATCGTCTTTCAAATCCTGTCCGATCAAAATATCTGAAATCTCCTGGCTTAAATATTTTTTTCCGGCATGCACATCACAAATTGCTTCGACTATCTCATCGCGACCTGCATTTTTGTGTAAATATCCATCAGCCCCGTTCTTCAACATCAGTTTAATCAGGTTCGATTCGCTGATCATAGAAAGGGCAATTACTTTTACTGAAGGGTACTCTTTTTTAACCACCCTGCAGGCCTCAATACCATTCATTTCAGGCATGTTGATATCCATTAACACAACATCAGGAACGTGCTCTTTTAGCCCTTCCAACAACAAATGTGCTGACCTGTAGCACTTATGCACGGTTATTTCTTTTGTGCCGTCCAACAGCAACGTTAAACCCTCCAGCACCAATTGGTGATCATCTGTAATAACCACATTTATCATTGCTGCGTATTGATACTTTTATACGGAATATCTATATTGATGGTAGTACCTTGACTGGGGGTGGAATCTATGTTCATACTCCCCTCCAGATACTTTACTCTGGATTCAATACTCCTTAACCCCATACCTTTGCCACTGATCAAACTATTGACATCAAAGCCTCTGCCATTATCTTCAATCAATACGTTGAGACCCTCTTCGTAACCTACCAATTGAATCAACAAATGCGTTGCATTTGCATGTTTGAGAGCGTTGTTCACAACTTCCTGTATAATCCTGTAAATCATTACGGTCTTTTGATCGCCCAACAGATTTTCATTGAGTTGATGAATTTCCACATCACAATCCAAACCCCTGGATTGAACCGTATGTTTAATGTCTGACAATACGCCGGCAAGACCATTCATTTGGAGTGAGTGCGGCACCATATCATGTGCAATCCTCCTCACCTCTGCACAGGCTTCATCAATCAATTGATTGGTCTTCTCATAAACATTCATGTTTTTAATATGGGTAATCTCACGCTCAATCGCATTAAAGTGAGCCTTTACCGTCGTCAACAAACCACCCAAACCGTCGTGCAAATCTTGCGCAATCCTGAGACGCTCGGATTCTTGTCCCTCTATCATGGAATTCAGTGCCAACAATTTGTTTTTCTGCTCCAGTTCTGCAATTCTTTGCTGCTGTATCATAATGTCCTTTTCCTTCATTTCACGCTGAAATTTTAACTTTCTTCGATAAAAATAAAATGCCCCTCCTCCCAGGAACGCTATAAACAGGGCAATGGCAATGATGGTGCGCTGCCTGTTTTCAGCTTCTTGCAATTCCAGATCTTGTCTTAAAATTTCTTTTTCCTTTTCCTGCGTTTGATATTTTACTTCATAGTCCGCAATCTTACCGTCAAAAATTTGCTGAAATGACGAATCCTGAACGGCAATATATTTTTCAATCGACTGAAATGCTTTTTCTGTTTCACCATTGCTCTTATACAATTCAAACAGGTGTTTGTAATAATTTTTCCTTTCCTGCGGAATAGAATTGTGCTTCAACAGTTCCATATACAACTTTTCAGCCTTGGCAAATTCCTTATCCTTTTCATACATTTCTCCTAGAATCAAACCCCGGAAGCTTACTTTGGCAGCTTCAACACTGTCTTTTATCATCGATTGAATCAACCTTTCAAGCGTGGCCTTACCCTCATCTTTATCCTCAAAATAATCATCCATCCCCAGATGCCGCATGTCAGACAGACCTTTACCCTGCTTTTTGAATTGAATGTACTCTTTCAAATACTTTTCAAAGATTTTTTTATCACCTCTTTCCTTTAATGCAACCAACATGGAATGCAAAACAAATCCCTTATTCATCCGATTGGGTGAATCTTTGATATAGCTGTAACTTTTATTGAGATAATAATCTGCTTTCTTATAGTTTTTAAGTGCCAGATAAATTCTATATCTGTTGAAGTTGGGGCGCCAAAGATGTTCCTTATCCTCTCCTTTTGAAAAATAATCTTCGCTGATTTTTGAATAATAGAGCGCACTGTCAAGCTTATCTACATTAATATAGGCACTAGCCAATGAATTGGTAAGACCTGCTATTTTGTAGTCAATCCCTTTTTGGTTCTTCATGTATTTCCATGCCATCAAACCAACACTGAGGGTGTTTTTTGAATCCGATTTTCCACTGTAAGAAAAAAAGACTTTTAGCACTGCATCCATGTATCTCTGACTTGCCGGGCTGCTTCTGAATTTTTGAAAAACAGCCTCCAGACAGACCTCATCCGATATTTTTTCGGTTGATAAAACTTTATATAATTCTTTTAACCTGGTCTCATTTAAAGTCGTGTCGAGCTCTGTCAACAAGTTATCACATTGACCTGAACAAATCCAGGGCAATGCCAATATCCAAAATTGTAAGAAGAGGAATCTCAAATGCCAGGTAATTTTATGTAAAAATACCAGAAAATCGCTGGCCTTGAATGGCTTTTGAAAAAATATATGATTTCATGGATTTATCCGTTTAATCTGATTTACCTAAAAACACCCGGCGACTTATATAAAAAAGCACATAGTTGCAGGTTGAATGTTGAAACAATTTTATACCTTGGTTCACAATCAAAACCAAATGGCATGTGGACAACATTGCTGAGCTTTGCATTTGTAATGGCCATGGTTTCCTGGCTGGGAAAAAAATGGATGGGAAATGAGGACCTCGACACGCAGGATGGTTACTTCTTAGGAGGACGAAGTCTCACGGGCATAGTGATAGCAGGCTCACTCATTATGACCAATATTTCTACCGAGCATTTGGTGGGCATGAATGGATCAGCTTATAAAAACGGAGCTTTGGTAATCACGTGGGAGGTAACTTCTGCCATTGCACTGGTGATAGCTGCCCTGTTTTTTGCACCTCAATACCTCAAAATCGGCCTTACGACACTACCGGAATTACTGGAAAAAAGATTTGATGCAAAATTGAGAAGCTATGTTGACATCATGCTCATAATATCATTTATTTTCACTCTCCTGCCGATTGTGCTATACACAGGGGCCATTAGCATTGAACACTTATTTGGCATTGCTGAATTATTGGGTGTAAACCAAGCCACCGGAATCTGGGTAACCGTTCTTATTACGGGAACCATTGGTGCCATTTATGCTATATACGGCGGCCTGAAAATGGTGGCTGTTACTGATACGTTATTCGGATTCGGCTTGATTGTCGGAGGACTTGCCATTCCCATTCTGGGCCTGTTACATATAGGAGATGGGGATTTATTCCAGGGTTGGACGATACTTTGGTCAAATGCCAGAGAAAAATTCAATGTGATTTCAGACGAACCCTCTATTGGACCCGGAGCCAGAGACGCTATTCTGCCTTTCTCTGTGCTGTTCACCGGCATGATCATTAACCAGTTGTATTTTTGGGCTATGCACCAATCCATCATTCAACGGGTACTGGGAGCCGCCAGCCTGAAGGAAGCGCAAAAGGGTCTTTTGTATACCGGTATACTAAAATTAACCTTGCCTTTGATCATCATCCTTCCTGGCATCATTGCTTTTCAGATTTTTGGGGACCGCTATTACGGTCATTTAGATCAGGTTTATCCCGCACTCGTAAAAATGTTATTACCTCAGTGGGCGACAGGCTTTTTTATTGCCATCATTGCAGGGGCTGTACTCAGCACGTTTAATAGCGGATTAAACAGTGCGGCTACCCTTTTTTCTTTGGGTATTTACAAAAAACTTTACAAGCCGCAAGCAAGCCATGATCAGGTGGTCAGGACTGGTAAAAAAGTTTCGATCATATTGGCCATCGGCTCCATCCTCATTGCCCCTATGGTTGCCAAAGCACCACAAGGTCTTTATCAATTGCTCCAACAACTTAATGGCATATTTTTTATTCCCATGGCTACTATGATTCTGGCGGCGCTTTTTATGCCCTGGATATCTACCCTTGCAGCCAAAGCAGGACTCATATTTGGACTCTTGTTTTATATTGTCATGCAGTACATCCTGCAGGTTGATCTGCATTTTGTGCATATTTGGGGCTTAGAATTTGTACTTAACATTGTCTTTATGTCTTTATTGAGTTGGTTTTACAAACCGAGCCATTCATACGTGATTAAAGACATGAGATTTGTAGATATGAGCCCATGGAAATACACCTTACCCCTGGGAATAATTTTAATGGCCGTCACTGTTGCCGTTTATCTCGTCTTAGGCAATCTGAATTAGGATGCAGACAGAGCTTACTTGCATCGGACATGCCTGCCATGACTTACATAAAGAAGGCGTAAAACTGGGGGGAACTGTCAGCTATGCTGCTGCTTTTGGAACCGCTTTAGGTGCCCAAACCCAAGTAATCACTTCCTTCGGAGAAGATTTTCAATTTATCGATGATTTTGAAAAGGCAGGTATAAAATGGTACAATCTGCCTTCTGTCTTGACTACCTGCTTTCAAAACACCCAGGGTGTCCATGGCCGCGAGCAAATGCTATCTGGCAGGGCAGCTTCCATCACAAGGGAATTTGTAGCCCAATGTTCCCTTCCCCAAAATGGGATCGTACACCTCGGGCCGATAGCCAATGAAGTAGAGCCCTCTATTGCCCTGCTTTTCCCCAACTGCACCGTCGGTCTTTCTATTCAAGGCTGGTTGCGCAAATGGACTGACGAAGGAAAGGTCTACACACAAACCCGGGATTGGCAACCCTTGAATGCGGTCCAACTTGTTTTTGCCAGCGAAGAAGACATCAATTTTGATGAAAAAATCGCTTCTGAAATTGCCGCAAATACACCCATCTTCGTCTTAACCAAAGGGAACAAAGGTGCTGTTGTATATTACCAAAATAACGTTCAGTTTTTTCCATCATTTCCTGTCAAAGAAGTTGATACAACCGGAGCAGGCGATGTTTTTGCCCTTGGCTTTCTTTGGTCATTTCACCATAATAAAGATATAAAAACAGCTTGCATTTTTGCACATAGCCTCGCCTCTCTCTTGGTTGAAGGACATACTTTGCAAACACCTCCCAACAGCGAACAAATTGCGAATCGAATTCATCAGTATGAGTCAAAATTTAAACTATGATATTATCCAATCATCCATTCACCATTCCATCCATGAACATCCAAGTATTTGAATATGCGGATCAATGTGAATGACGTCAATCATAAGGCATTGAATTAATTCTATCACCACACCTGAAAGTTATATCCCTCATGATTAATAGCATAAAATCACAATATATGCAAACACATTATTTCCATAACACATCCATTCATACCCTCGAAGAAGCTTGCCAACTGCTGGATCGGCTCATCAAATTTGCCTCCACTTCTTATTTTCTGCTTGATAGCGATCAACGGGGTGCCCGCCTGAATTACGACAAATGGTCGCCCAGAGAAATCATAGGACACCTGACAGATTCTGCCAGATACAATTTGGTGCGATTTACAGAAACCGCCATCCATACATCACCCTATATTTCAAATGGCTACAACCAGGTAGCATTGGTCAAAATACAAGACTATCAGGGTCAGGATGATGCAAACCTACTTCAATACTGGCAATTGCTCAACCAGCAAATCTTGCGGGTAATTCCACATTTAAGCAAAGAAGACCTTTCAAAATCTATACAAATTCAGGATGAAATCTTCACACTGGATTATGTTATTTTTGATTACATAGGTCACCTGCAATTTCATCTGGAACAAATATTTGGACAAATTGACGAATCTTTATTGCCGTAACAAATAGGGTTATGAACTTTAATTTTGTTATATTAAATGAACATCTTTAAAAATAGAACAGCTTTAGCCTCACCGTGAAAATTTAAATAGGTACAACCCAATTATCTTTTGAAATACCAAATTCTAACCAACTTTTATATCAAACAAAACATTCAATTATGCAGATAACCAAATTATTATTGCCTCTATTGTTTTTATGCGGTTTAGGATTTATGAAAGCACAGGTCGTTGCATTTCCCGGAGCTCAGGGCTTTGGGGCAAATGCCAGTGGGGGAAGAGGAGGTAAAGTAATTTATGTAACCAATCTGAATGCAGATGGTCCCGGCTCGCTGCAGGCTGCCCTCAATGAAACCGGCAAAAGGTACATCTTATTTAAAGTAAGCGGTGTAATACCAGCCACCATGGAAGTATTGCCAGGCCATGGAGATTTTACCCTGGCAGGACAAACCTCACCTAAGGGCATTATCGTAAGAGGGATTCAGAGTTATGCAGAAAACAATCCAAGTTCCGGCAATTTCATCATTCGTCACCTGAGATCAAGGGTTGGAGACCTGGTTCACTATCCTACCCCTTACTGGGTGGGTGGCGACGGCATCACATTGGGTGGTGTACACAATGCCATTATCGACCATTGTTCATTTGCGCACGCCTCTGATGAAGCCGTCGATATTTCAAGAAGCTCCTCACTTACTATCCAAAATTGCCTGCTAGCAGAAACACTGGGAGGTCACTCAGATTTGGGGGGTATGCTGATCAATTATTCAGATACTAACAACCGGTTGGACAGCCTGTCAATCCACCACAACACCTGGCACCGAATCGGAGGCAGAATGCCGGAAATCAGTTGCGAATCACCTTATTGCGGTGGCAAAACCATCCACCTTGAAATTTCAAGCAACTTGTTTTGGGATCCACAAATCGAGATGTGGTACGAAGGCGTTACCGGCCATAATTCCAATTTCTACCTGCACATGAATGCAGTAAACAACTTGAGTTATGCCCGACCCCAGTATGGCAATGGCATGTTTCATATTGACATGCTTTATCCACAAAACAATCAGCTATATTTTAAAGGAAACAGACTCAATCTGTATTATCCTGCCTACAGTGATTATGACTTATTTTATTGCTGCAACGACTTCAACCAAAACCACCCCAATCAAAACCTGGGGACAGCTCAATTGCTCAATCAACGTTTGCCCTATCCTGTAATTGACGATACTCCATTTGACCATATATACGAAAGAATGATTACAGAAGTTGGTGCATTTCCCAGAGATCCCATGGATCAGCGTCTTATAGGTGATATCGCTGAAGGAAATATAGACCCTTCTTCGATCAACGAAGACCATTATAGGGACGGCTTTTTGATTGAAAACAACGCTGATGCTCCACAGGATGCAGATGATGATGGCATGCCTGATTATTGGGAAATTCGCAAAGGACTGGACCCTAATGCCCAGGATCACAATGGAAGCCTGTTATCTGTATCTATTACAGGAGTACAAGGATATACCAACCTGGAATGTTACCTCAATTGTTTATCCGACTATGTGGTAAATGGTGTAAATACGCCGGGCTGTGACATTGGTTTGAGTACTGCCACTGTAGAATATGCAGTGGATGCCGTTACCCTATTTCCTAATCCAGGTTACGATATGATCCATGTACATCTGCCAAAGCATGAAAATGCAGCATCACTTCAACTGTTTGATGCTCTTGGCAGGAGAGTAAAACAATGGACAATCGAAGGGCAACAAGCCACATTGGATGTTTCCAATGTACCACCGGGACTCTATAGTATCTTAGGCACCCATGAAAATCACAGTTGGATACGGCAGTGGATTCGTGCTTTTTAAGTCTAAAACTTCCAGCGTACAAAAGCCTCCATGGCCTCGTACTCTGCCAATCCTAACACATTGTACAGATGAGCTGTCTCCCGGTTGCGATCCTCGGCACGTTGCCAGAATTCTCTTTTGTCATTGCCCGGAAATACAGGGTGATCTTTTTGAGATTGGTGCATAAAGATGGCCCTTCTTTTTTTCAATAACTCATCAGGACTAATCGGTACGGCCATCTCAATTTCATCGATCGGCCATTCGTGCCATGCCCCGCGGTACAACCAAAGATAACAGTCCTTCCACCAGTCTTCGTTTTTGGTTTTTTCAAACGCCAAAAAAATGGCATCAAGGCAAACCCTATGGGTGCCATGCGGATCAGCAAGGTCACCGGCCGCATATACCTGATGCGGTTTGACCTCATTGAGCAGGTTGGCAATGATATTCACATCCGCGTCTGTCAATTTGTTTTTTCTTACACCACCAGTCTCGTAAAAAGGCATATCCAGAAAATGAATATGCGCTTCATCCAGGCCGCAAAAATGAGCCGCACTTCTGGCTTCCTCTCTTCTTACTATGCCCTTTAATGTCCTTAAAGAAGGCGGGTCCACATCATTGTGGTCTTTATTTTTGAGGAAGTCGCTGATCTCCTTAACCGTTTTCTCCAGGGTCTCACTTTGCATGCCGAGGGCAGATGCGTAATCACCCAAAAACTGGGCGTAGCGCCACGCATCCACATCATGGACCGCAATATTTCCGGACACCTGATATGCTACATGTACATCGTGACCTTGCTCAACGAGTCGCAAAAAAGTACCTCCCATGGATATCACATCGTCATCCGGATGTGGGCTAAAGATGATTACCCGCTTTCTGGCTGGTTCTGCTCTTTCCGGACGGTTGGCATCACTGGCATTGGGTTTCCCTCCCGGCCATCCGGTAATGGTGTGCTGCAGCTTATTAAATATGCGTATATTCAGAGAGTATGCTGTATTGTATTCAGCTATGAGTTCTGAAAGACCATTGTTGATATAGTCTTCGTCCAACAACTTTAAAATAGGCTTGCTCAATCGAAGCGACAACCAAATCACCGCTTTGGCAATAAGCGCATCATCCCAATTGCAAATACCCGCCAACCAGGGAGTTTTTACTTGCGTTAATGCAGCAGCTGCCGCCGGATCCAAATAAAATTTAACGTTGCTGTGCGACTGTAAATAAGTAGCAGGTACCATCTCACTCACCTCCCCTTCAATGGCCTCCCTTACGATTTCTGCTTTGTGAGATCCCCATGCCATGATGAAAATCTGACGTGCAGAGAGAATGGTCTGGATGCCCATCGTTATAGCCCTGTAGGGAACATTTTCTTCCTTTCCAAAATCTTTGGCTGCATCTACCCTTGTCACATGATCAAGTTTGACCAGGCGGGTGCGGGACGACAACCAGGAGCCGGGTTCGTTGAAACCTATATGACCGGTGCGACCAATACCCAAAATCTGGATATCAAGGCCACCAAATAATTGTATCTTTTTTTCATAGTCACTACAAAACTGCTCGACCTTTTCAATGGGTAAGTCTCCGTCAGGAATGTGAATGTTGGTAGGATCGATGTCAATGTGATCAAACAAATATTCGTGCATGAATTTGACATAGGACTGATGCGCATCAGGCTTCATGGGATAATATTCATCCAGATTGAATGTCACCACGTTTTTAAATGAGAGTCCTTCTTCTCTGTGCATTCGTACCAGTTCATTGTACACTTTAATAGGAGATGAACCGGTGGCCAGACCCAATACCAGGTATTGATTATCCTGCTGTTTTTGTCTAATGGCCAAGGCAATGTACCTCGCAATGTGAATGGCCCCTTCTTCAGGTGTTTCACAAAGCTTAATGGGCATCTTTTCAAATTTTTTCAGCATGTATTTCAATGCCGACGAAATTTCCTGACTACCCTCCTGAACACGTAAACTCATAAGTTTGCTTTATTTGACAAATATAATCAACACGTAAGAAACGGCAAATGACGGGCAATGGTATTTACTGAGCGTCAAAGACCATGAGATACCAGCATTGATATAAGCATTGGCACTCAAACCCCAATGCTCACTGGCTGCAGAGGCATGAGATGTTCCTGAATAAACCATGCACTTCACATACAAAGACGTACATTTTTTCGTTCATTCTTAAAATCAACAAGATGAGCCTTCTTATGAATCGCATTCCCGCCATTTATCTGTTGGTGGCTTCCCTGCTGTATGCCATTCCGGATTTTAATGCCCTTTCGTGGGTGTTTTTAGTGTACGCTCTGGTATTTTTTATATGGCCAAATTCATTCCTAAGGCTGCTCACAGCTGTGCTGTTGGGTCTGCTTACAGTCTTCTTGACCCTGGCCTGGATCAGTGAGCTCAGTGAATTTGGAGAATTTCGTGCGGCACTTCCCCTGTTGACAGGAGGCCTTATCTTGATTATCACACATAGCATATTGATTTACAGACTTGTAACCCAGGATACCCAAATTGAACTGCCCACCTCAGGCCATTAATCCTCATTGCAACAAGCTACTTTATCAATTTGTAAATCGTAATAAAAACATTTATATAATATTGATTATGTTTTATTTGTAATAATTATATTGTATTTAAAAAACGTAACAATTTTATATTTTCATGCCGAAGTATAGGATAAGACCTGTAGCTTTGCCTTTATTTTCGATTCAACAATAGGATATTAAAATCACATTGCTCTAATGTTTCACACCCACATCATTGGCTCAGGTAGTCACATCCCATCCCGAACCATCAAGAACGAAGATTTTTCCAAAAATGATTTCTACGAAAATTATGGTAAAAAACTGGACAAGTCGGGCGTTGAAGTAACAGAAAAATTCAGGGAAATCACCACAATTGCTGAACGCAGATACGCTGAAGATGATCAGGTAACATCAGACCTGGCTACCATTGCTGCTCAAAAGGCCATAGCCGATGCGGGTATCGATCCGGAAAAATTGGACTACATCATTGTTGGGCACAATTTTGGCGACATTGCTTTTGACAACCGCAGAACCGAAATGCTTCCCAGCCTGGCTGCTAAAGTAAAACACCATCTGGGTATTGAAAATCCATTTTGTGTTGCCTACGACCTGCCTTTTGGTTGTCCGGGTTGGCTGCAGGCTGTCATCCATGCAGACTATTATCTTAGATCCGGAGACGCTAAATATGCCCTGGTCATTGGAGCAGAGACTTTGTCGAGGGTCTGTGATCCTCACGACAGGGATTCCATGTTATATGCAGACGGAGCCGGAGCGGTTGTACTGGAATCCAAAAAAAGTGACGATACAGGCATCTTATGTCATGTAACGCGATCCGACACCAAACAACACGCCTTCTTACTTCAGATGGGCCCCAGCTTCGCCCCTTCCGATAAAAAAGATCCGGAGCTGTTCCTGAAAATGACAGGCCGCAAATTGTACCAATACGCATTGGAACACGTACCTTATGCTATGAAAATGTGCCTGGACAAAGCCGGCGTACACATAGATCAAATTGCCAAAGTGCTCATCCACCAGGCCAATGCCAAAATGGATGAAGCCATCCTTCAGCGGCTATACGCGCTTTATGATCGGATACCTGACAGTGAAAACATCATGCCCATGTCGATAGCATGGTTGGGCAATAGCAGTGTAGCTACCCTACCCACCTTGTACGACCTGATAGCCCACCACCAATTGGAAGATCACGAATTTCACACCGGCGATTATCTCCTCTTCGCCTCGGTAGGAGCCGGCATGCACATCAATGCATTTTTGTACAAAGTTCCGTGACAATTCGCGCTTAGTTCAATGCGGCTGCGCCTTAATTCAATACGGCTGTGCCTCAGGCCAATTCGCGCGGTGCGCTTAGGGCAATACGGCTGCGACTTAATTCAATACGGCTGTGCCTCGGTTCAATTCGCGCTGCGCGCTTAGAGCAATATAAGACAATGTTTGTCACAGTAAAAGTCATATATCGCCATTCGGCAGGCTCATGGCTCTTGGTAAGTATTCTCAAAAAAACAAGGCAATTCAATAATATCAATTATACAACTTATGTCGCTAGTCGTCCTCAGACAAGCTCAGAGCTTATAAAGGTGGAATAACCAAGTCGCAAATCGCGTCTCCGATAACGCGCGTCGCAAGTCGCATGTCGCGTCTCCGATAACGCGCATCGCGTCTCCAACCACTATTTGTCATCCAAAATTTTATCGATCCTGGCTGCCATATCGTCGTAGTGATAACGCGTCAGCTTATCGTTTGATTTGGCTGCTCTAAAGCGGGCTCTCAGATCTTTCAAGGTTCCCCTTGCCAGTGCCTTAATATCGGTATGTTCGACTGCATTATCAGGGTTTTCGAGTAGTCTCTGCAGTGCCTCAATAAAGGTACGTTGGAGGTTTCTGCGGTATAGGGTAATTTCACCTCCTTTGCCCACCTCCCTGTAAATATTGGCTACCAGATCGTCCATCATTTCCGAAAGGGAATAAGCAGCACTGCCGTTAAGAGCATTGTTTTCTACCATGCGCTTCATCCTTTCTGCAAAAAAGAGCTGGGCCAGGGTTTGATCCTGCATAGATCGGATCCTTTCTGCCATGCCGGTTTCTTCAATTCTATGTAAAATGCTGGCGTCAATCAACCAATTGGGAGTATCAAACAATTGTTTGTTGAGGAAGTTGATGGCATCTTTTTGTTTGGCCTTTTCAACGTGTTTGTATATGGGTTCACCCTGATCAAAGGTTTTGTAATATTCATACACTCCTCCCACATTGGCACTAACGTGACCAATATATCTTCTGAACTGAACCACCACGTTGTCGTACAACTCTTTGAGTTCTGTATAATCTTTGGTCTCTTCACCTGTCCATTGTATAAGATTGGGAACAATGCGCTTCAGATTTTCAATGCCCAATTCAGATGCACGCATGCTGTTGTCTCCCAAATCTTCGGTCTGTGCGGTTGGATCCGTAGGCATACCTCTTTGTCGGCCAAATCTATAAATGGGATTATTGGCTCTTTCTTTGATCCAGCCGTTTAAAGTATTCCTTTCTGACACTGGATCTTTAACACCATCAATGAGTTTATATCCAAAAATGATCGACCAGTCATCGTATGGTCCAATGTCAGGCATCAAACCAACTTTGCCGTCCTGAGGCTGGGCTACGTAATTAAATCGGGCATAATCCATGATTGAGGGTGCGGTTCCCATCTTCGTGGTAAAGTTTACCGATCTCAAAGAATCTACCGGATAAGCCACACTGGCACCCATGTTGTGTGGCAAACCCAGGGTATGTCCTACTTCGTGGGCAGCTACAAAACGAATCAGTCTGCCCATAACTTCATCCTTAAACTTAGGCGACCGGGCTTCCGGATTGATGGCAGCAGTCTGGATAAAATACCAGTTGCGCAATAGGTTCATCACGTTGTGGTACCAAATGATATCAGATTCCAGGATCTCTCCCGTTCTGGGATCGTGTACGTGAGGACCCATGGCATTCTGTATGTCGGTACTCACGTATCGAATGACCGAATAACGTACATCTTCCGGACTCCAATCCGGATCTTCTTCCTTGGTAGGAGCATCTTTAGCCATAATGGCATTTTTGAAGCCGGCTTTTTCAAAGGCCTTTTGCCAGTCATTTACCCCTTGCTTCAAATAAGGCCTCCATTTCTCAGGAGTGGCAGGATCGATATAATAAACAATGGGTTTTTTGGGCTCTACCAATTCTCCTCTGAAGTACCTGTCTTTATCTTCATCTTTGGGCTCCAACCTCCATCGGGTAATGAATCGCTGATTGGCGGCTTTCTGGGCATCCAGGCTGTAGTTGGTCTGGTTGACCGAAAAATAGCCTACCCTGGCATCAAACAACCTGGGCACCATGGGAACTTCAGGAAGCAATACGAATGATTGGTTCATCTCTACCGACAATGTACCGGTAATTTGGTTGTCAGGCAGTGAAGAACCTGTATAAGTCAACACATGTCTCACTTCTACATTCTGGGGGAAAGACTTAATGCTGTTGACAAAAGACCTTTTTGAATCCAGGGCTTTGATGCCAAAAGTTTTCCTTTCATCCGGATCCATTGCACCAATCATATCCACATCGGTGGTAAACAAAGGAGCTACATCGATAACAAAAGCATTTTTAGCCTCATTGTAAGCCTTGATGTCAAAGATCATGATGATTGGCTCAAAGTTGTTGTTTTTAACCGATTGGTAAATGGGATCTTCTTCACTGGCCACTGAATTATAGGAAACAGATCGCAAAAGGATTTGGTCATCCTTCTTCTGCCAACGGATCACTTGCTGGGGTCGAGACTCTACACCTGCACCGCCAAAATTGAGGTTTTTAACAAAACCGGAAATCCTGCTTGTAATCAGGATTTCTTTATCAATTACATCCTGAGGTATTTCAAAATACCAGTTTTCTTTTACCTTGTGAGAAATGAAAAAGCCACTATCGGTAACGGCTTCGGCTGTGATGATGTCTTTGTAGGGTTTAACCTTTTCATCCTTCTTTTTTTCATCTTTTTTAGGAGCCGGAGCCGAATCAGCCGCAGGTGCAGCCGGAGCCTTCGGAGCCGGAGGAGGTGTTGTTTTCTTACTGCAAGAAAAAACAAATAAAAGCAGCAATGCAAATGAAATGTGTCTCAACATAAAATCACGATTTTGAAAAACAAAGATAGTCAGCGAGAAAGAAGTCAACGCATTTTAGCCGGGGAATATAATTTGGAAATAACTTCCTTTTGTGCTTATAAATGAAATTTTATTCTGTAATAAGTCAAATTGTATTTTTTTAATATGGATGTTAAATTTTCCAGATGCTCATATATCAGTCTATGTTTTGAATTTGGACTCCTTACAAGCAATAACTCTGTTGAATTGAAATGTTACTGAACAGAAGGTAAAAAAGTTTATACATAAATATTCACCTATCAATATCGATTAACCAGAAGGCATTTACTAGTATAATTCCTGTATTTAGAAACGCAACTTCTGATCAGCATTTTTTCATCAATACGGTCACGCTGTCCGCAATTAAAACTTTTAAAGAATTTAAAAAATATGATTATAAAACCCCAAACGATAAATGGGTTTATGGCACCAGATTGTTGGAATGTTTGTTTTTTTTTAGAATTAAAACTCTGGGAATTAAATGAGAATCACATCTCAGAACTTGCAAAAGCTCGGTTGTTTAACAAAGTCTCCCATCTGTCAAGATTCTTTGATTGGCATCAGACAGGTATTTACTATGTAATTAATTTCTAAACCAAAGTTTTTTTTCAATACGTTAGCCGCCCTGGCTTTAGCTTCTTGTCCGCTCTGCGTCTTACAAGATCAGTTAAAAGTTATTTGCCGACACTACAGGCAATACATCCTCCTTATATTTGTTGAAAAATAATTCACCAATGAAAAT
>CALJKQ010000329.1 GCA_937973565.1 uncultured Saprospiraceae bacterium
ACACAGTTGCTCAAGACAGAAGCAAGGTATGGATAATGGCAAAAAGTGACAGCGAGAGTGAGTTAATTCACCATTTGGAGAAATTGCCACTAGTCCCCTATATGGATTACCAATACACAGAATTGATGTTTGTTGAATGGGCTCCCCTAAAGCTCAATTTCTCACTCAATTGATCAAAGAGCCTTTATAATGGCTATAAATTCATCTGCTATTAAGCTCGCTCCACCTACCAATCCGCCATCAACATCTTCCATTTGGAACAATTCTTTGGCATTGGAAGCTTTGACAGAACCACCATACAAGATTCTGATCTGATCAGCGATTTCAGAACCAAACCTCTCTGCAATACAACTTCTGATGAAACGATGCATTTCCTGTGCTTGCAAGGGTGTTGCGGTTTCCCCAGTACCAATTGCCCAAACAGGTTCATAGGCTACGATGGTTTGTAGAATTTGCTCCTGGCTCAGCTTCAGCAAAGAGCCCTCCAATTGTTGCCTTACCAATGTTTCGTGATTGCCGGCTTTCCTAACTTCCAGGGGTTCTCCACAGCAATAAATAGGAGAAATGCCGTATTTAAGCGCGGCTTCCATCTTCTCAAAAATCCATTCTTCGGACTCTAAAAAATACTGTCTTCGCTCTGAGTGCCCAAGGATGACATATCTCACGCCAATAGATCTAAGCATGGCAGGAGAAATTTCTCCTGTGAAGGCCCCTGAATCCGCGGAATGGCAGTTTTGAGCAGCCACAGCCATTGCACCATGACTGTGCACAAGTTCGTGGATGTCTTTCAGGTAAACAAAAGGCACACCCAAAATAACTTGCACATTTTCAATTGGTTCTACATTTACAAAGGCTTCAGCCAGTTCAATAGCCTCACTGTAGTTCTTGTGCATTTTCCAATTGCCTGCTGCGATTCTTCGCCTCATAACTTAATTTTTTGCCAAAAATAAGGAATTATATTCACAGCCATACATTACCAACTGGGGGCGGCCCAATATCTTGTCAGAAACTTGTAAATTTGTAATTGAAATGAAGTATTTACATGCAGGATAGGTATAGACATCGGGATATAAGCTGGTTGGATTTTAATTACAGGGTATTACAGGAAGCAAAAGATAAAAATGTCCCGCTATTTGAACGTATAAAATTCATTGCGATTTATTCTTCAAATCTGGACGAATATTTCAGGGTACGGGTTGCCAATCACAGAAGTCTTGTTCGGGCTGGTAAGAATGCTCAAAAAGAACTCGACTATCTTCCTTCTGAAATCCTGGAAGAGATTCTATCTATTGTCAATGATCAGCAACTGGAATTCTCCCGCATCTTTGAAAGAGAAATCATTCCTGACTTAAAAAGGAACAACATTTACTTACTACGCCGTGAAAAACTCAACAAAGATCAAATAGAATTTATAGAAAAATACTTTAAAGACTTTATGTTGCCCTACGCTCAGCCTGTGTTGTTGGTTGGCAATAAAGTAAAACCGTTCCTGAACAACAACGCCCTTTATCTGGCCTTACATCTACAGGATAAAGAAAGCAAAACTACTCATTATGCCATCGTTAAAGTGCCATCGGATCATTTGCCCAGATTTTTGGAACTTCCCAACAAATCAAAAGAAAAGCATGAGCTGATCATGATCGGAGATATTGTCAGACACAATATTTCACAAATTTTTCCGGGTTATGACATCCTTGATTCTTACTCTATCAAATTGACGCGGGATGCAGAGCTTTACATAGATGATGAGTTTTCGGGCAACCTGCTGGACAAAATTAAAAAGTCTCTTAATCAAAGAAATATAGGTCAGGCTTCCCGATTGGTATATGACAGGTCTATGCCCAAACACATGCTTGACTTTCTGATGTCGGTATTTGATCTATCAAGTTATGATTTGCTTCCGGAAGGCAGGTACCACAACAACAGTGATTTTTTCAAATTCCCGCATTACGATTTACAGCACCTCAAAGATACCCCTCTTCCTCCCCTATCGATACGCCCGCTTGAAGAAGCAGACAACATTTTTGATGTAATTGCCAAAAATGATTATTTCATTCATGTGCCTTACCACAAGTACGAATCCGTTATCAAATTTTTTGAAGATGCTGCTACGGATCCCAATGTAACGCACATTAAAATTATTCAGTACCGTGTAGCCAAGGTCAGCAGAATTATGGATGCGCTTAAAAGAGCCGTATCCAACGGGAAGCAGGTTTCTACCTTCATTGAGGTAAAAGCAAGGTTTGATGAAGAGACCAACCTGATGTGGGGAGAAACGTTATCGTCCAGTGGAGTCAATGTCTACTATTCATTGCCGGGATACAAAGTCCATTCAAAGATGGCTATTGTAAGAAGGCTTGAAAGTGGCGTACCCAAAATTTATGCATACTGCAGTACCGGTAACTTTCATGAAAACACAGCAAAACTCTATTCTGATGTAGGACTCTTTACGGCAGATACCCGGATAACTTCAGAGGCTACGAGGGTTTTCTCATTTCTGGAGACTAAAAAACCACCTGAAACAGAATTTCAACATCTGGGGGTTGGCCTATTCAATCTGAAAGATAAGTTTGTTCATCTGGTTGAGAGAGAAATAGAAAATGCGAAAAATGGACTGCCAGCCAAAATGATCCTCAAGATGAATAATCTTGAACAGAAGGACATGCTGGAACTTCTATACAGAGCCAGCGAAGCAGGTGTCGAAACCTATGTGATCATCAGAAGTGTTTGCTCACTGCATACGGGGAAACCTGGACTGAGTGAAAATATTAAAGGAATTTCCATTGTGGATCGCTTTTTGGAACATTCCAGAATTTTTTATTTCCTCAATAATGGTGATGAAGAGTTGTTTATTTCATCCGCAGACTGGATGGAAAGGAATCTTCATTTCAGGGTGGAAACATTAATCCCAATTTATGACCCCAGGATAAAAGATGTCTTCAAAACATTGTTGCAGATACAACTGCAAGATAATGTCAAGGCCAGATCACTCGACTATGGCAAAGTAAACACATATATAACCTCTGACTATGACCTGGCTGTAAGATCTCAAATAGAAACCTACTATTACATCAAGAGAGTGACAGAGACATTCAATCAGGAGGAAGCAGATTCTTCACCGGTACAAAAAAAACTCACTAAAAAGAAAAAATAATCATTACCCATGCTCACAGCAATAAGCCCCATTGACGGCAGATACAGCAGACAAACACAAGTGCTTTCTTCCTGCTTTTCTGAATTTGCATTAATCAAATATAGAATCAAAGTTGAGCTCGCCTACTTTCAACAATTGCATTTACATGGGGTTGGAGATCTAAAAAAACTACATCAAATACCTGAAGAATTAGGGAATGCCATTGAGCATTTGACAGAAGAGGATGCAAAAAAAGTTAAAGAAATTGAACGTACTACCAACCACGATGTCAAAGCTGTGGAGTACTACCTTAGAGATTTGTTTGAAAAACATGGTTTACAAGATTATTTAGAGTACATCCATTTTGGCCTTACATCTCAGGATATCAACAACACCGCTTTTCCTCTGATGATGAAGGAAGCAGCCTCGCAGGTAATGAATCCGGGGCTTGAAAAACTCATTGCAGGCATCAGAAGTTTGGCAGATAAATATCCTCAGCTTCCTATGCTGGCTCATACCCATGGTCAACCGGCAAGTCCAACCACATTTAAAAAAGAAATGTTTGTCTTTATTGAAAGACTTGAGTTGCAGTATGAGCAACTTAAGGGTATGCCGTTTGTTGCAAAATTTGGAGGTGCTACCGGAAATTTTAATGCGCATAAACTCACCTTTCCTGATGTAAATTGGCCTGAATTTGCGGATCAGTTCATTCAGCAATTGGGATTGACCAGGTTGAAGACTACCACACAAATTACCCATTACGACCAGGAAGCAGCCTATTTCCATCAATGGATAAGAATCAATACCATACTGATCGATTTTTGCAGGGATATTTGGACTTATATCAGTATGAACTACATTAAACAGAAAGCCATTGCCAATGAAGTAGGGTCATCTGCCATGCCTCACAAAGTAAATCCCATTGATTTTGAAAACGCAGAAGGTAATTTAATGCTGGCCAATGCACTCCTGGGCTTTTTAGCTGAAAAATTACCCGTTTCGAGATTACAAAGAGATCTGACCGATTCTACTGTCCTGAGGAACGTTGGAGTACCCATGGCACATATCTTGATTGCCATCAACTCCATCTGTAAAGGTTTAGATAAGTTGAGTCCTGATGAACATAAGATCACATCAGATCTATCCCAAAACATTGCTGTAATTGCTGAAGGCATCCAGAGTATCTTAAGAAGAGAAGGCGTAGCTCATCCTTACGAATTACTCAAACAATTCACAAGAGGAAAAGAAACACTTACTATGGAAAGTTTCCAGCAATTCATTGATGAATTACCCGTAAATAAAGAAGTAAAAGCAGAGCTCAGACAACTGTCTCCGCTAACCTATATTGGATATTCGATGTAAAAAAAAAGCCCTGTTTCCAGGGCTTTTTTCTTATTTTACTTCAAAATCCGTATCGCTGATTGCTCCGTTAAATTCGTATTTGACGAACTTCATTACCAGAGGGAAGGGGGCCTGCCCTATCATGGCAATTTCAAATGGCATCAAAATCCCGTTTACATCCCTATAGTCCTTGTAGTCTGTATTGACTGTTTTAGCCTTTTCACCTTCTCCGCTTACCGATGATACCCTTACCAATAAGCTGGTTGTGACGTTGTAGAACTGAGTGGTCATTTCTCCCTTTTCATCTGTGACCGCAACCTTGTAGCATTTTTGGCCTTCTACTTCTTCAATACCTTTCAAGTCAATTTTATAACCTTTTGTAAGGTAATGCATCTGATCAAACATCTGAGCCTGATCTTTCATTTCCTCGTATTCCGGTTCACCTGCATTGAATATTTTGTTTTGTCCCATTTGGGCTGACAAAGCTTTTTGACCATTTATTTTCTGTTCCTGCATCACCATGCCATTCATCTGCATGGAGAATACAAACTTATCCGGCGACTTGTGCTTCGTCATGATTTTAGCCTCCTGTCCCATCAATGACATGGTTGCTTCAGATGCCATGGCATTTACAGCCTGCAACTTACTCATACCCCCTATGGCCGTGATGTAATCCTCTATTACATTAATGCCTGTTAAGCCAGCCGGTATAGCCAAATTATCATAATTCAACACTTCACCGTAAGCATCATAGTAGTCAATTTTTTTATCACCGTCAAAACGAAGAAGTTTTTCGGCAACCTCATCTTTGTTTCCCACTACCAGAATATAGGCATTTGATGGCTTAACAAACTTATTGGCTACTCTTTGAACATCCGCTATAGACACTTTCTCAAGCCTTGACAAATAGGTATTGTAGTAATCTTTTGGCAAATTGTATTTGTAAGTATTCAAGGCAAAATTGGCGATGGTCTGTGGTGACTCCAACGATCTTGCAAAGCTTCCTGCCATGCTGTTTTTTGCCAGTTGCAAATCATTTTCAGAAACCGGTTCTTTCACCATTCTGTCCATCTCATAGATGAATTCCTGTACAGATGAATCCGTAACAGAATTTCTCACACTGGCAAATGCTTTAAAATTTCCCACCAATCTGTCTGAATTAAGGCTGGATCTTGCACCATAGGTGTAAGCTTTCTTTTCTCTGAGGTTTTGCATCAAACGACCTGAGAAAATACCGCCTCCCAGGATGTTGTTCATGACATTGGCCGCAACCTCATCGTTGTCGCCGGGTTTTAAATTGACAGGATAAGTAACATTGATCACGGATTGAACAGCTCCGTCTTTATTGGCAAACACAACTTTGGGCTCATTAGGTAAAGCTGGTGTTTCATATTGCGCTTTAGGAACAGCTCCCGACTTCCATGATGCAAAGTGTTTTTCAGCCTGTGCCTTAGCTTCCGCCAGCGTAATGTCACCTACAATGACGAGATAAGCGTTGTTGGGTTTAAAATACGTATTGTAGTATTCCTTACACTTATCCAATGTAATCGCGTTTACTGTTTTCTCTGTCTGCACTTCTCCGTATGGATGGTTTTTACCATAGGTAATTACAGCTGATACGTTTTCTGCAATGCTGTTGGCATCGGTTTTTGAAGAAGCCAAAGCAGAGATCGACTGCGATTTCATTTTCTGAAATTCGTCCTCAGGAAAAGTTGGGTGATACAAAACATCGGTCATCAATTCCAACAATTTGGCTGAGTGTTTCTTCAAAGACGTGCCAAACATTCCGGAAGAAGAAGAATTCAAAGTAGCTCCAATAAAGTCAATTTCTTCATCCAACTTTGACTTTGTCCTGTTTTGAGTTCCTTTGGTCAGTAAGTCACCGGCAAATTGCACATAACCGGCTTGCTCACCTTCTAATAAAGGGTCATTGGAAAGTGAAATTTGATAAGATACTTTGGGCAACTTATGGTTTTCAACCACGATAACTTTTAGTCCATTGGCCAGGTCAAACGAGTTGTAGGTGCCAAGGTCAATTGGCCTCGCCGCAGCGGGAGCGGGTGCTTTGCTTCGGAAGGCTTCTGTATTTTTAGTCGTTTGTGAAGTAGATTTATCCATGGTCTTTTTGCTGCATTGTGCAAATACCATGATAACAGCGAATAAATATATGATTCTCATTCTGTGTTGAATTAAAGGATTATGGGTTTACTGATTTAGGCAAATAATGCAGGGTTACCCTATTGTTTTTATTGAAATAGGTCTTGGCAGCTCTTCTGATATCTTCTTTTGTTACTTTAAGATATCTGTCTAATTCTGTATTGATTAGATTGGTATCACCAAAGTACATTTTGTAGTTTGCCAGACTTTCAGCAATACCGGCTACTCTTGAGTTGCCACTGATGAAGTCATTTTCAACCTGATTTCTCAGCTTCTGAAATTCTTCATCTGAGATCAATTCATTTTGGATTTTTGTAATTTCAGCATCCATGGCATTTTCCAAATCCATGATATCTACACCCATCTTGGAAATTCCAAATGCTATGGAAACTCCCGGATCTTCCAGACCTAGAGGAAAATTGCCGACAAACAATGCTTTTTGCTGCTCGTCAACCAAAGCTCTGTAAAGCCTCGAAGATTCGCCTTGAGACAATAACTGCCCCAACATGGAAACTGCATAATAATCAGGGGTTCCTTGCGCAGGAATCCTGTATGTCTGAATAACTGCCGGCAACTGTATGTTGTCATAAACCGTATCCCTTACTTCACCTGGCAAAGGTGGTTCAACCACTTTGGGTCTGTATATTGGCTTTTTACCCTTGGGAATGCTGCCAAAATATTTGGTCACCAAAGCCTTGGCTTGCGTATAATCAATGTCTCCTGCGATAGAAACAATGGCATTGTCAGGTCTGTAAAAATCTGCATAGAATTGTTTGTAGTCAGCTTCCTGGGCAGCATTCAAATGCTCCATTGAGCCAATGACCGGCCAACGATATGGATGGACCGTATAGGCTCTTTTTAATGATTCCTCCAAAAGGCTGCCGTACGGCTGGTTGTCAATTCTTTGTCTTCTTTCTTCTTTCACTACTTCTCTCTGTGTTTCAACCCCTGTTTGCTCGACTGTTGCATGCAGCATTCTTTCAGACTCCAACCAAAGGCCTAATTCCAACTGGTTAGATGGCAAAACCTCAAAGTAATAGGTCCTGTCATAAGTCGTATTGGCGTTTAGGGTGCCACCGGCTTTCTCAACGTATTTGTCGTATTGTCCTCTTCCGCCGATATTCTCAGAACCTTCAAATAACAAGTGTTCAAAGAAATGGGCAAAACCGGTGCGGTTGGGATTCTCATTTTTAGACCCCACATGGTACATAACGGATACTGCAACGATGGGCGTGCTGCTGTCCTTATGTAAAATCACGTGAAGTCCGTTGTCTAAGGTAAACTCCTGAAACTCAATTTTATTCATTTGAGCCTGGAGGTAAATTGGCATCAGGCAAAGCCAAAAAAGATTAAATTTAAGACGCATTTTTTCCAGAATTTATAGAAAGCAAACTTACTAAAAAAACTACCACCACCCTTCATTTATCTACGAAGCCCTTTGATTTGTCGGCAAAAACCAATGATCCAAAGAAAAACAACCCATATCGAATCCAAATAAAAATTTAAAATTGCCATAATAACAACACTCCCAATACCCTAACCTTGTTTTCCCTTAATAAAATTCGGGATTTTCTACCATTGACCAAAAGAACGCAACAGGGATATATTTGCATCAGAAGTTGAAGAAAAAGGATCCTTTCCAACAGCTCAATCAAGATTCGCGATAATTGATCCGGCTGATATTACAATCCCTTCACCTTTTACGAGAAATGCAGAAAATCGGATAAACAGAGTATGCAAAAAAAATTAATGACGATGCTGAAAAAAATTCTTCTTCTCAGTGCTGCCCTATTTTTTATCGCTTTGCATCACATCAATGCCCAGTCATTGATTGTGAAAAACGCTACAACTACCTCAATGGTGCTAACTGATTTCGTATTTATTGACCCTTCCTGCACGGTACCAATGCCCAATTACTATGGTGTGAATTTCCCGCTGCCTCCTACGTCGTACTCCTATCCACCTGTTAGCCACACTGGTACCGGATGGAAGCTACTGGTTTCAGACGGAACCAATTCCAACGATGTAAGAGATGAAACGCCCATTGGTTGTGGCTCAGGCTTTATAAATTCTGCACCCATCGGTAGTTATACCATGCTGTGGTGGTATGAACCCAACGGAGACATCTTTTTGTACATCTTCTAGTCACCGGCATTAGCCAGGATCAGGAACTCCAGTGTGCGGGGTTCCTGTTGTCTACACATCAAATTGTAAACTCGCCAGGTGGCTGTACAATCCATTCTGAATAGCAGACAGCTCTTCGTGCGTTCCTTTTTCCACTATCTTTCCATTTTCAAGCACATATATGCAATCCACTTCCCGAATGGTTGCCAACCTGTGGGCAATTATGATGGATGTTCGGTTCATCATCAGCTTGTTCAAGGCATCCTGCACTATTTTCTCAGATTCTGCATCCAAAGAAGAGGTAGCCTCATCCAAAACAAGAATGGATGGATTCTTTAAAATTGCCCTGGCTATGGCAATTCTTTGCCTTTGACCACCTGATAATTTTATCCCCCGCTCTCCTACAATGGTTTCGAAACCTTCAGGAAACTGCTGAATAAACTCAAGTGCATTCGCCTGTTCGGCTGCAGCTTTTAACTCTTCCTCTGAGGCAGATGGCTTTCCATACAATATGTTCTCCCGGATACTGCCTCCAAACAATATCACATCCTGAGGAACTATACCAATTTGATGTCTCAGATCTGAAATATTGAAGGTTTCAATAGGCTTTCCATCAATGGTTATGGCTCCGGCATTGGTATTGTAAAAGCGCATCAGCAATTGTACTATGGTAGACTTACCACTGCCACTTTGTCCCACAAGTGCTATTTTCTGACCTTTTTCCACGTCCAGATCAATTCCTTTCAAAACCGGTAAATCTGGTCTTGATGGATATGCAAAGCCAACTTGCTGGTATTGAATCCTCCCGCCGATGGGTGCCGAACTGCGGGCTTTCTCTCCATCAGAAACCGTCACTTCGGTGTCACTCATCAATATTTCCCTGATCCTCTCGGTAGCACCCAGGGCTTGCAAAACAGAAGTGTAGAGATTGCCAAAACTCGCAATGGCTCCTCCTAAAATGGCGGTGTAGATAATAAAGGAAAACAAATCTCCTGCTTCCATTTCACCGTTCTGAACCATGATGGCTCCTCTCCACAGGATGAAAAACATACCTCCAAAAAGCACGGTAATGATGAAAATGAAAAACAGTCCTCTGATTTTCGCAAAAGACAAGGATATACCAACAACGCTATCTATGCTTTTGCTGTATCTCAATGATTCATACCACTCGTTGGCATATGATTTAACTACATAAAAGGATTGCAAACACTCTTCAACAATGGTATTGGTTTCAGCCAACCTGTCTTGCCTGTTTTTTGATAATTTACGGATATACCTCCCAAACACCATGGCAATCACCACGATCACAGGAAAGGTGAGAAGCATCAGCAATGATAAGCCGGGTGTGAGATAGGCGATAATGGCTATGCCTGAAATCAATACTACTACCTGTCTCAGCAATTCAGCAAGTGTAATTGAAAACACCGATTGTAATTGCTCAACATCCGTGGTGATCCTGCTTGTCAACTCTCCAACCCTTCTTTCTTCGTAAAAGGCAATGCTCTGGGTGATAATCTTGTCAAACAGGTCCTTCCTCAGATCCGCCATACCTTTTTCTGACACTATGGCAAAAAACACAGTTCTGATATAGGAAAGTACGCCCTGCAAAACGAGGATGACAAGAAAAAGCCAACCATAATCTTCTATGCTCAGTCCGAGATGATAAGTGTCTTTGCCAATGGCTACATTGGCCATTTCACCTGCAGCACCGGGAAACACCATAAAAATCAGACTGCCCGCTACCAAAGCGAGCATCCCTGAAATAAAATACCACTTGTAAGGCTTGATATATTTAAAAATATATAATCCTGCTGCAATTTTTTCCCGGGTCAATTTTTTTGAACCCTGTTTATTTTCACTCATACTTGTTGCTTCATTTGTGTAAACCTTCAAATAACTTTAAAAGTTTTGGAGCCTCTACTTCCCAAACATACTTATTCCTGTTTTTCAAACAGTTATCTTTCATTTTCTGGTATATACCTCCCTTATCATTCTTCAATATCAACTCAGCAAGTTCCTTGGCATTCAATGTCGGCAACAACAGCCCAATTCCATCCTCCTGCACCCATTTTCTGTATTCGGGTAAATCCATATTGATGGAAGGGATGCCTGCCTGCAAGTAATCAAAAAACTTATTGGCCAGCGAATAATGATAACTTAAACTGCTATCATCCAACAAATTCAATCCATATCTCGCTTTAACGGTTAATGCATCCAATTGATCCGGCAAGATTTTGGAAATAAATTCTATTCTATTGCGCCAGGGAAATGTGCGACATATATCCACCAGGTTTTTTTTGATATCTCCATCACCAACAATGATGCATTTGTAATCCGGTAAATACTCCATAGCTAATATCAAACATTCGAGTCCGCGGCCTTCATTCACGGCGCCTTGATATAACAGCATTTTATCATTGCCCGCACCCGGACTTATCGCTTTGGTAAATGGCAGATTTCTTATGGTATAAAAAGGCTTTTGCCATTTTTCTGAAAAGATTTTAGCTAAACTGTCATTTACGGTAATCAATACATCAGCCCGTGGAATAAACAATTTTTCAATGGCTGACCATACACCTTTAACCAGATTTCTTCCTTTCAATTCCGGAACTTCCGTAAACCATTCATGACTATCATAAACCAGGATTTTCCTTCTAATTCTGGCAGCCAATCCGCCCGCCAATAATGAATCTGTATCAACACAATATATAATGTCGGTTTTGGCAAATAACAGCTTGAACAACACTATTATGTTGAATCCAAAATAAAACATTCCACCCTTTTTAAAAATCGGATCAATGGAGACAAACCTATTTTTTTCATTGCCATGAGCATTGAATTTGCCCCGATGCCACACTTGAATGGTGGCAAGTTCACTCAAAGTGGCAACGATTCTTTGCATCCGTTGATCGTAGCTAAAATCCGAAGTCATAATCATAACAATGGTTAATTCCTTCATGTTATGATTTTTTGAAATAAATTCCACCTGCTGCATCCAATTCCACAAAGCCCTCCTGGGTAAGATCTTCGAGACATTGGTTGATTCGTTTTCTTTTGTTGTAAGGCCATTGAGCAATCACCTGCCTTATTTTAATTCCCGGCTGTGATTTTTGCAATTGAATCAGGAGCTGCCTTTTATCATCCAGGCTGTACCGACCATCCTGACTTCCCAGACACACATCGCAGACACCGCATTCTTCAGCTTTTTCCCCAAAATACTCCAACAACATGACCTG
>CALJKQ010000330.1 GCA_937973565.1 uncultured Saprospiraceae bacterium
AATCCTGTCTGGAAAAGGTTCTGTTCTTTTTGTCGTTTAATCTGGGGTCTAAGGAAGAAAAAATACATAATGACAAACAATACACCCATCATGAGCAAAGATGTCATTGAGCTTCCTCCGGCCTGAAGTATAAAAAGATTCATGGTAATTTGTTGGTTTGTAAAATTAATCTAAAAATACGTTTTCTGTTATTTCAAGTCCGTAACCAATCAACCCCACTCTCTTCTTGGGGTGATTGGAAATTAACCTTATTTTTTGTACACCTAAGTCTCTCAGGATTTGAGCCCCTACACCAAAGTCTCTTTGCTCTTCCGAGGGCAACGGATTGTTGTATGGATTGGTATCCAACAGCCTGAGTTTATCCATCAATTCTTCATTCTTTTCGCCATGCCGCATGTAGAGCAACACACCATTTTGTACAGCGGCAATCATCTTCAGAGATTTACTCAAAGTTTCAGCATAGCCATCAAATAGCATTCCCAATATATCTCCGGTTTCAGCATTGGAATGAACCCTCACAAGCGTAGGGAAGGTGGGATCAATTTCACCCATATGCAGTGCAATGTGTATGTCTCCATTGGTGAGTTGTTTATAGGCTGTCACTTTAAAAGTACCAAACTGGGTTTCAATTGTAGTCTGCATTTCCTTTTGAACCAGGGTTTCGGTCTTCATTCTATAAGCTACCAAATCTTTGATGCTTATTATTTTTAAGTCAAACTTTTTGGCGACCTGAATCAACTGCGGAAGTCTTGCCATGGTACCATCTTCATTGAGAATCTCCACCAGTACACCGGCCGGATAAAAGCCTGCCAATCTTGCCAGGTCAACAGCTGCTTCCGTATGACCGGTTCTTCTCAATACCCCGCCTTGTTTGGCAACCAATGGAAAAATATGGCCGGGTCTCGCAAAATCCTTTGCCACTATTTCCGGGTTCGTAATTGCTTTAATACCCGTAGCTCTGTCATAAGCCGAAATACCGGTTGTACATCCATAGCCCAAAAGATCTATACTCACCGTGAAAGCCGTGTGGTGCATGGCAGTATTATCCCTTACCATCAAATCCAGTTCTAATTCCCTGGCTCTTCGCTCTTCAATGGGAGTGCAAATCAAACCTCTGCCCTTCGTAGCCATGAAATTGATTATTTCAGGGGTTATACACGAAGCAGCACAAATAAAATCTCCCTCATTCTCGCGATCTTCGTCATCAACCACTATTATAACTTTTCCCTCTTTGATGTCGTTTAATGCTTCTTCAATGGTATTAAGTTCTATAATGATTTCTTCTGAAGTTGTCATATTGCTCAAACTGATGAGATTTGAAATTGTTTTATCAAAGCAAAAATACGGATTCTTATGCAATTTTTTTACTGCTTTTTTAAGCCTGCGTTTAATGTGTCCAAATTTTATATGGAAAAACACATTTCAGCAACCCAATAGCAAAATAAAATTTCAAAAAATTGTATTTTACATAATAGAAACCAAAATCAAAAACAATTTTGAGCTTGCCTCTCAGGTAAATCAGGACTGTACCCAATATTGCGGATCCAGTATCTTTTCCAGGACTTTACCACTCTTCTCCCAGGAAAAATTCAGTTTGACATGCTCCAGCGCATTTTGCTGTAAGCTTTGGTAAAGGGCTTCATCTGACTTCAGCAAGTGTATATATTGAGCATATTCATCAGGCGAACCGGCAACCAATAATTGTACATTGTGTTTCGCTCCTACCCCATTTGCTACTTCTTTGGAACATACTACCGGTATGCCACACGCCATGGCTTCAAGGATTTTATTTTGCTGCCCGGTACCATAAAAAATCGGAGCAACGAGGATGCTGATTTGCCAATATGAATTGCGAATATCATCCATCCAGCCTTTTACTGTAACCTGTTCGGAAGAAAGGGATAAAATTTTTTTGGATGGCCTGGCACCGGCAATGAGCATACTAAGCTGTGATCCATACTTTGTCTTATAGGCAGCACCAATTTCATTAACCAGGTATTGAACTGCACCTTTGTTGGGCAGATAACCCAGGTTGCCAATGAAACCCACATCGAAATAAGGATTTGCGTTTTTCATGGGATGAAAATATTCAGTATCTATGCCATTGTGTACAATTTCAACCGGAAATGGGTGCAATTGCATAGCCTCTCCATCTTCCGGAGTGATGACCACCCTCTTATCAAAACTGGATGCACAAGTTTTCTCATACCATTTCACCCGGGAAGCTTCCCAACTGTAAAGCCAGTTCAATGGCCAATAAGACAACTTCGCCCGCTTTTCCATACCAAGCCCCAAAGCATCCATAAAATCAATTACTTTATGCTGGTAAACTCCTTCTGTGTAGGGCACCATCCTGATGAGTTGACAGTATACCGCATCAATACCTTTTGAGGATAAATCTGCCAACATTTTTTTATGTAATGAGGGGTCATAGGATATACCTGTTTGCAATGGCCATGACATCCTCAGCGCTCTAACAAATCCTCTGGCTTTTTGCCAAAATGAAGAGGTAGATATTGTCACGGTTTTACATAATTGCTCAACCCTGTTCAAGTCCGCTTTTGTAATTTCACCCTCTGCCAAGGTATAGAGGTGGATTTCGTGTCTTTTTGACAATTCCTCCAATTGATGAAACAACCGCAATTTATCTCCTCTTTCGAGAGGATACGGGAATCTGCTGCTTAGTACCGCAATACGCAAAATTATCTTTTAAAGGAGGATGCTATTACTGTATTTTCCTTGTTGGCATAATTGTAAAACCCTTCCCCTGATTTTCTGCCCAATTTGCCTGCAGTAACCATGTTCA
The DNA here is from genome assembly GCA_937973565.1 of uncultured Saprospiraceae bacterium. GTDB lineage: Bacteria > Bacteroidota > Bacteroidia > Chitinophagales > Saprospiraceae > JADKBO01. The sequence continues at coordinate 2,807 of CALJKQ010000330.1, forward strand.
CCAACAATGGGCAGGGTGCATATTTGGGGTTGCCAAATCCTTCGTGCAACACTCTCAAAATGGAAAGACAAACATCCAGGCCAATGAAGTCGGCCAATGTAAGTGGTCCCATAGGATGAGCCATACCCAGCTTCATGACTTCATCTATTTCGCCTACGCCCGCTACGCCTTCATACAGCGTGTATATTGCTTCATTGATCATAGGCATCAGGATTCTGTTGGCTACGAAACCAGGGTAATCATTGACTTCTACCGGAATTTTACCTATATCTTTGGATAACTGCATAATAGTTTCGCAGATAGCACCGTCGGTTGCATAACCCCTGATTACTTCCACCAGCTTCATAACCGGCACAGGATTCATGAAATGCATGCCGATTACCTTGTCAGGCCTGGAAGTTACAGACCCAATTTTGGTAATGGATATGGATGAAGTATTGGTGGCCAGGATGCAATGTGCAGGCGCCGCTGCATCCATCTGTCGAAAAATATTCAGCTTCAGCTCAATATTTTCTGTAGCCGCCTCCACGACCAAATCAGCCTGAGCACATGCTTCACCAATCGAAGTAGTGGTGGCAATGTTGTTCAATGTAGATGCTTTTACATCCTCTCCAATGGTTCCTTTTTTGACCATTCTGTCCAGATTGGCAGCAATGGTAGTCAGTGCTTTTTGAATGCTGGCCTCACTAATATCGCATAGAGTGACCCTATATCCGTTTTGTGCAAATACATGGGCTATGCCATTTCCCATAGTGCCGGCACCAATAACAGTAATTGCTTGCATGCTTTTTATTTAGGCTACAAATGTACAAAAATTAGAGGTTTTTGTTGTTGTGCAATGTTACAACCCAATGAAATTAATCAATATATTTACACAAATTTGAACTATGGAATCAATCCCTACTCCCATTGACCTTAGCCGGGTAAATGAAAAAATCGACTTGTTACAACAAGAGGTAAGCAAAGCCATCATCGGACAAAAATCCCTCATTCAATGGATTATCAATGGCTTGTTGTGCAACGGACATTTACTCCTTGAAGGAAACCCCGGACTTGCCAAGACCACCACAGCACGGTGTATAGCCAAAACGATCGACAGTGGGTTTTCACGCATCCAGTTTACTCCGGATCTGATGCCAGCTGACATCCTGGGAAGTTACATTTTTAATCCCCAGGCTCACCAGTTTGAATTCAAAAAAGGTCCCATATTCTCCAACATAATCTTAATTGACGAAATCAACAGAGCCCCTGCCCGTACCCAAAGTGCACTTTTCGAAGTAATGGAAGAGAGACAGGTAAGCATAGATGGCCATCAACATAACCTTGATTTTCCATTTTTGGTGCTTGCCACTCAAAATCCCATTGAAATGGAAGGTACCTACCGATTGCCGGAAGCTCAGTTGGACAGGTTCCAGTTAAAAATCACCATCCCCTATCCTTCTGCGGAGGAGGAGCTTTCTTTGTTGCAGCTTTTTAAAGATGGTAAGGAACCCTCTGCCCTTAAAGATGTACAATCGGTTTGGTCTGTCCAGGATTTGAAACAACTTCAGGCCAGTGTCCTGCAAGTGAACCTTGACGACAATATCATTGAATACATCACGAACATCGTACAAAGTAGCCGCAAGTCCCGCGACTTTATTTTAGGAGCTTCACCAAGGGCTGCCATTTATCTGTTGAAGAGTGCCAGAGCACATGCCTTAATTTCCGGCAGAGATTATGTAATTCCCGAAGATGTGGTAGACGTAAGTATTCCGGTTTTATCGCACAGACTTATTATGAGTGCTGAAAGGGAATTGGATGGTGTAAGCATGGAAGTTTTGATAAAAAAATTACTCAAAAGCGTAGAAGTTCCCAGATGATCAAATTTCTGAAAGAACTTTATCCGGGGCCACGGTATCTTTTGGGTATGGCTGCGATAGTTCTTTTGTTAATCATATTTTACGTCATGGGTTCCCCAACCGGCTTGGGTTGGATCGTATTGGCAATGGTATTGATATACAACATTTGGGAAATTTCAATTCTATTTGCCAATGGCTCGGGCATTGAAGGCCACAGGGAAATGGCAGAGCGGTTTTCAAATGGCGACCAAAATGAAATTAAAATTAAAATTCTGAGTCTCTACAATAAAGCAGTAAGAATTGAGCTCATTGATGAATTGCCCTTTGTTTTCCAGATCAGGAATCTTCACCACACTACACTACTAAATCCCGGCGAAAGTCACACCTGGGTTTACTACTTAAAGCCCGTGAGAAGAGGAAAATATGAATTCGGATCAACCCTTGTTTTTATTGAATGGGGGCTTGGGCTCTGGCAGCGTCGAATAAATTTAAACAATAAAACCTCTGTATCCGTTTATCCATCTTTCCTCCAAATGTCGAAATATGAGCTGTTGGCTTTTGGCAATCATACTTCAGAAAAAGGATTGAAGAAATTACCCATGCGAGGGGTCGGTTTGGAGTTTGATCAAATTAAAAAATTTGCTTTGGGAGACGATATCAGGCAAATCAACTGGCGATCGACTGCTCGTCATGGAGAAGTTATGGTCAATCGATATACTGAGGAAAAAAGTCAAAATATTTACCAATGCATAGATAAAGGTAGGTTGATGCAATTTCCGTTTGACAATATGTATCTGCTTGACTATGCCATCAATGCCGCACTTATGCTGTCCAACATCGTGCTAAAAAAAGGGGATAAGGCAGGATTGATATGTTTCGACAACAAAGTTTCTACCCATCTTCCTGCGAGCAGATCCAGATCCATGTTGCACAGCATCCTGGAGCATCTCTACCACATTGACACAGATTTCAACAATGCTGACCACGAAAATCTGACTTTGTGGACACTATCAAAACTCAATCAAAGGTCGCTTATATTCCTCTATACTTATTTCGTAAATTTTGAATCCTTCCAAAGAAAAGAGAAACACCTGTATTCATTGTCGCGAAAACATTTAATAATTGTGATTATTTTTAAAAATACGGGATTGGATGATTTGATAAAGCAGAAATCAAAAACCATTCGTGACGTCTATGAGCAGGTCCTGGCTGAGCAGCAATGGGTAGAGCAACAGCACATCCAAAAAAGACTAAGGACCCTGGGCATTGAATGTATCCTTACCACGCCTGAAACGTTGAATGTTGACAGCCTCAACAAATACCTGGAATTAAAGGCCTTAGGTAAAATTTAATTACTTTTTTCTTCTGCAGGAAAACATCCAATCGAAGAAATCTTTTTCCTGAAACACATAAGTCCATGCATTGTGCTCTACTTCAGGGTATTCCTTATACATCACATTTGCACCCAATCCCTGCAAAGCTTTATAAATATCTCTGGAAAATTGGGGGATCACTACCTTATCTTTATCGCCATGATAAATACGAATACATTCCGTTTTGGCAATTTCAGCTGCCTTTGGCAGATAGACTCCACCACAAATAGGAGCTGCTGCTGCTACCAGTCCGGGCCTCCGCCACAAAATTTCCCAGGTAGCCATCCCACCCATGGATAATCCGGTCACATACACCCGATCAGCATCAATATAAGGAAGTTGCACCAGTGAGTCTATCAAATCCAGGGTAGCTTCCATAGCTTTGGTAGCTGGCTTGTCATTGAACACGAATTTCCTTTCCCCCTCTGCATTGGCATTGCGATCCACGCTCGACCAGTAATCATCGGTTGGGCACTGCGGAAGAACCACAACCGCCGGATAATTGTCATTGTTGTCAAGGAGCCATTTTTTTCCGTGAATGAGTTGTCGCTCATTATCGGTGCCCCTTTCACCGGCTCCGTGCATAAAAACCAGCAGCGGATATTTTTTCTGCATTTTTTTGGGATAAAGAACCCTATACGGCATTTCCCATCCTTCGGTTTTAAAGGATTTCTTTAGCATCTCACCTTTGCTTTCAGACTGAATTAGAGGATGCAAGGGCGCGCATGCCTGAAATGCAGCAAATATGGAAAAGAAAATGAACCATTTTTTCATATCATAGACTTCTGTGGTAAAAATACTTCAGCCATCATGCACCGTACACTTCCGCCGCCATTGTTTTCAATGGTAGGTATATGCCCGGTAATGATTTTGGCGCGCTTCTCTATTTTGGAAATTTGTACCGCATCCAGCGATTGATAAGCAGTTGTAGACATTACCACAAAATATTCTCCCTGAGCATTGCTTACTTCCAGCATGTTACCGGCAAATTGTTCAACCTGCGACAGAGTGATTTCTATGATTTCTTTTCCTGTTTGTTGAAGAGTATCCATTAAATACTGTTTCTCCGATGACTCAGGTATACACTCAAGACAAATGATACAAAAGTCATGGCCAATGGACATTAACACATTGGTGTGATAGATATCGGCCCCGTTTCGGTCATGTGCCAAAAAATGAACTTTTCTGTATCCTGTAAGCACACACCATTTATCCAATAACCTCAAGTCAGTTCTTGGACTTAAATTGGCATAAACAATTTTATTGACCCTATCCAGAATCAGACTGCCCGTGCCTTCCAAAAACATTCCTTCTTCTTCATAATGTTCGAAAGTATAGTCTTTTGTTACCACAAACTTTGACTTAAGTTGTTCGATGATATCCGATCTCCGTTCGATTCTTCGGTTTTTGGAAAACATGGGATACATGAGTACTAAGCCGTCTTCATGAAATGAAATCCAATTATTGGGAAAAACAGCATCGGGTTTTATCGGGTTTTCTGTGTCTTCTACTACCCACACGTCAACGCCAACGCTTCTAAGTTTATCTACAAATTCATCAAACTCAGCTACTGCCTGGGCAGATACTGTCTTGACATCCCTGTCTTTGTCTTCGTTCTGGAATGAATTGTTGGCAGCAGTTTCGGCATTAAAACAAAAGTTTTTGGGCCTGATCATTAGGATATGCTGGGTAGTCTGACGCATTTTTTTGCCGGTAAAAATACAAAAACCATGGCTTTATGTAAACACAAATAACCCCGGATAAAAGTTAGATATATCTTATTTCACAAAGGTCAGTTTGATAATTTCATCTTCTGACAATAATGCTTCGGCATTGATGATGATGTTGTCTTTTTTTACTCCTTTGATCTCCAGATAAGCCAAACAAGCATTTAACCTGTTTTTTAGCAATGTCTTGCTTTTGTTGTCTGCAGGAGTTGCATAGACGTTGATTAAGATGCGGTGTTTATTGAAAAAAGAACTTTCAGCTGCCTGATCCAATGCGTTGACAATATCCTGTGTAAGTAGTGCAGTGTTGGATTTGAATCGCAAATCATAATCTTCAGAGGAAATTCTTTCGAACTGTCCAGATTCCGCGTACTGGGTCTGCCCTTCTTGTTTTTGTCTTCTTACCAGTGTATATCCCCTCAAATAATTGACATCCTCGCCGTAAACATTCTTGATCGAACCATCTGAATTGAGGTCCACTCTGAGAGGTACTACGTTGTATAGGATTACCGTATTTTGTAGCTTACTCTGAGCATTGGAGACGGATACGAAGGCCATAAACAGACCCACGCAAAATATAATTTTATTGTTCATGGACAGAACGATTAGGTTGCATTACTCTTCCAACCCTCTACCCGATTTGGCGATTTTCCCTTCTTCCGTCAATTTGTTTTGCAAACGGTCCAAAACACCGTTGATAAACTCCTTGCTTTTAGAGGTGCTGTAAACCTTGGAAAGCTCGACATATTCATTGAGGGTCACCTTAACCGGAATTGAATCGCAGTACATGAACTCAACAATGGCCATTTTCAACATAATCATATCGATAACCGCCACTCTGTCATGATGCCAGTTCTTCAAAACCGGACTAATGTAATCCAATAACGTTTTATCGAGCTCAAAAGTTCGCAGGAGCAAAAATTCCCCGAAATCTTTGATACATTCTTCTTCGGGGTAATACTCTTTATAGAAATCTTCCTTTTCAAAAGGCAGACCTTTCAGCACTTTTTTAATGGATCCAATGACCAAAGATTTGTCATCATCCCAGGTAACATACTGATCTTCAATTAATTCGTTATAATCTGCGCTTTGTCTGCAAAATCTAAACAGCTCAAGCAACATTTCAAGGTCATCCTCCAGGGTGGTGGGTTTGGAGATGTAATCCTGATACGCATCTATTTTTTGAAAATCGTAATAAATTTTCCGGAAGATGTCTTTGTCTGTCCGTTCCTTGAAATGATACTTGTCAAAAACCTTTTGGATGTTTTTGTTTTTTTCAAGATCCTGAATTAAAGCGTTGTGATAAATTTTGGCGTCAAAACTTTTATCAATATCAGAGGGAAGGTACTTTGTAGACCTCTTATCCTTGTCTTCTTCTGCAATGCTGGCTATCTGTAGAAGGGTATAAATATTGTAAAGAAACAACTCGAAACTGGTATCGATACTTTTCCAATACCTTTTCAGCAGCTCATCTCTTGTAATTCCCTCATCTCTGGAAGCACTATACAACAATTGGATGACCTTAATTCTAACACTTCTTCTACTCAACATACTACCAATATTAAAACAGCTGCCCGGATTTACAAATATGGATGCAAAGATAGATATAAATAGTTATAATATTTTGCCATTTACCACATAATTGTGCATGATTTGTATTTTGTGCTTACTTTTTTGGGCTTATTGAAGATTAAATCATAAAAAATGAAAATTGTTGTAGTTGGAGCAGGTGCTTTTGGAGGTTGGCTTGCGCTGTTTCTTCTCAGAAAGGGTTTTGAAGTGATTTTGGTCGATGGACATGGCGCTGGCAATGCCCGTTCCAGTTCCGGTGATGAGACCAGGGTTATAAGGAGTGTATATAAAGACGAAATTTATGCACGATTTGCCCAAAGATCCATGAAAATATGGCAAGAACACGAAGCAGACAAAACTGAAAGATTCTTTTTTCCCATAGGGGTTTTGAACTTAATAGGAAGAGATGAAAGTCGCTGGTTGGCTGCCAGGCATCATTTAGACAAACTGGGCATTTCTTATGATTTAATGGACACAACTACGCTGGTGAAAAAGTATTCCTGTATTTCCCCAACAGGACTAAATTATGCTGTTTTGGAAAAAAGTGGAGGTTATCTGAGAGCCAGAAGGGGTTGTGAATCTGTTGTAGAACAATTCATCTCATTGGGAGGCAATTACCTGCGGGCCTTTATTAATCCTGTTGAGATTGAAGGTGGGAAAATACGCCATTTAACGACCATTTCCGGTGAAAAAATCGAAGGTGACCACTTTGTTTTAGCCGCTGGATCGTGGCTTGGACAGCTGATGCCTGAAAAATCATCAGCTTACATTACGCCCACCCGACAAGATCTCTATTATTTTGGAATGCCTCAATCTGCGGTTGAAAAAATGTCAAACCTGCCCGTATGGTGTGACTTCAGCAGTCTTGATGATGATGTGATGTATTACGGCATCCCCGCCAATGACATGGGTTCACAAGGATTTGGATTTAAGATCGGAGAGGATGTTGCAGGCCCTGTGTTTGATCCTGAATCCGGGGAAAGGACAATTTCAAAAGAAGGTCTTGAGCGAGCCAGACACTTCATGCACCAACGGTTTCCTTGCATGGCCGGAGCGCCATTGTTGCAGTCGAGGGTTTGTCAGTATGAAAATTCTCCGGATGCGCATTTGATTGCCGATAAACTTCCAAGCTATGAAAATCTATGGGTACTGGGAGGCGGTTCGGGTCATGGCTACAAGCTGGGGGCCGCTGTTGGCGAATACATGGCGGGACTGATGGCCGGTGATAGCAACCCGGAACCTATTTTGTCATTTGAAAGGTTTTCCCGGCCTTTGGATCAGGATAAAAGGCGTTAGTTGTCTATCCTCCGGCTTTTTTAACGTTTTTGAAGCCCCACTCTATAAGCAAGGCAACTACTTTTTCTCTTTGATTGCCTTGAATTATGATTTCACCTTCTTTGGCAGCGCCCCCCACACCGATGCGGGATTTGATCTTTTTACAATAATCTTCGAGCTCTTCGTCCGGCAGGCTTTCGAGTCCTTTTATGATGATTGCCTCTCTTCCACCCCTTCCCTTCCTTTCGTAATGGACCTTAACCGGCCATTTCAAATGACTTTTGTCCGGTGTACTTTCGGATTCGGGTTCAGGAGCATTTTCAGGATTGCCCATTTTCTGAAGGTCTTCCCAGGAAATTTGGATGGGTTTGGGTTTATCCGCCATTGGTTATTGAGGTCTTCTTTTCCAGTTGTAATTGATCATTCTGAGTACCAGTAAGCCAAGGTCTTTGGTTCCGAAAGCAGAGTTCGACAAGATGACAACTGCCGTTTTGTTTTCTGGCACCATGCCGATAAAGGCACTATGGCCGTTGGTATTGCCATTGTTGATCAAAGCCTTGGTTTTTTTATTGATTCTTATACCGTGCCAGCCCGAAGTATAATAGAGCTTTTCGTTGTATGAAGGTTTTTCCAATGCGAGGATTTTGGAGCCCAATGCGTCTAAATCCGTTCCCGATTGCGACATCATTGCTCGCAAAAATTTGAGCATATCAGGGACATTGCTTTTGATGCCTTCACTGGCAGAAAAGGAATTAAAAGACCAGGGACTCGCAGCGGATAAGGATCTGTCGACACCTGCGGCAAGCACATTGTCTTTTTTCTCTTTGAAATCGACAAAGCTATGCCTCATGTCCAGCGGAGAACAAATGTATTGCTCCAGGACGTCTCCAAAACTCTGACCTGTGGCTGCTTCGATGATAACTTCCAGCATAGCATAATTGATGTGTGAATAGTTAAAATCAGTTTGGTTTTTAACCGGAACAAAACGGGCGTAATACTTCAAAAGTTCAGATTTGGAGTAAAATTCATAGGGATTTTGAGGGTCCTCTTCATGCTCTCCAAACCATTGGGGTCTGCGGGGGAAAGGCGCTGTATGGTTGAGCAGATCCAGAATGGTTAAGTTGTTTAACCTTGGATTTTGGACATCTACCCCTAAAAATGAATTAACCTTATCCTCGATATGAAGGATGCCAGCCTGATCCAAGGCATAGACCAGCATAGAAGTGACAGCTTTGGAAACACTGCCGGTTTCAAAAATGGCTGCGGAATCCAGAAAGACTTCTTTTTTGCCTGCCTCCTTACCAAAAGTTAGAATGTATGTAGAATCCCCATCCGAAATACCAATTACAAAGCCCGGCGTAAGGTCATAGCTTAGGTCTGCATCGTATTGGATGATTTTGGTGATTTCCTCCCTCAAATTGGTAGTTTGGGCACACAACTGAG
>CALJKQ010000331.1 GCA_937973565.1 uncultured Saprospiraceae bacterium
CGCCATTTAGATAACGGTTGGGAATCAAATTATCGTTGGCACCATAGATGCACAGTGTGGGCTGTTTTACCAGTGGTAAAAAATCGTAAACGGGTGTATTAACCATGGCATTGACGCCTTGGGTAATGTGGTAGCAATAGTCTCCAAAATCACGCGCGCTGCGGATGGCGAGTCGATCATCGATCATAAATTCGGCATCATCAGGCATATTGTAAAAATTGTAGGCGTAATTGATTCTGATTTGTTCTGCAGTGGTGAGTCTTACCCCATCTGCTGTCATAACATCCCTAAACCATTGCCTTTGACCTTTGTTGAATGTTTCAAATCCGGCAGGGGCAATGAGAACCAGCCGTGAAATCAGATCAGGATACTTCAAAGCAGCAGAGAGGGCTACCTGACCGCCCATGCTATGACCTACCAAAACTACACCCGAGAGCTGAAGTTGGGTGCACAATTCAGCTACCACATCGGCATAAAATTCCATGGATACTTCATAGTTGCCTTTGTCTGACTTTCCATAACCCGGTAGATCAATGGCTATGCATCTATAATGATTTTTGAGTGCAGCTGTATTTTTTTTCCATGCCGGAATGTAAGAAGCAAGACCGTGAATAAACACCAGGGTCTGTGGTCCTGCACCTTCATCTGAATAAGCCACTGAGATATCTCCTTTTACAGTGATGGTTTTGACCTCTACCCCATAGTCCAGGTCTTTCATGCTTTTGATCATCGTTTGGGCTACCGCTGAAAAGGCCATCAATGTGCATAGGGTTGTATAGATTATTGTCTTCATTTCTTTGGATTTGGGGATTTAAAACATCAACCACTTGAGACAAACAAATCCCAACCATGGGTTTACGGGTCGGGTATCTACATTGCCGTTGGTCAGCTTACTGTCGTAAAAGTCGCCAAGGCCCATGTAGGCACCGTGGGCTTCCACCGTGAGGTAGGCTCCAAAGTCGTAACCCAACTTAGCATTGACTTCCCATCCCATAAAATTGCCACCACCATTAGGGGCGATCACAGAAAAGCCACCGGCCCCTCCAATTTTGGAATGAAGTTTATTGGGTATAAGATCTTTATGTAAGTTGAATGTACCACCTGCAACTCCATATCCTATGTTGGATATATCCGTGACGGCGGCCATAAACCGATTGACTACATTGCCGTGGGGAAAAAGCAGGTAACCACCATGCCCTATGAAGATACCACCGGGACTACCCCAGGTATTGGAAGTGATAACACCGGCATATTTACCATCGGAAACGCCATTGTTGTCTCCGGAAGTAAATATCATATCTGCGATTACGGCATCACCGGTGGTTTGCCCATACCGATAGCCTGCTCTCAAATTGGCAGCCAGACCACCGATGCTTGTTTTTTTGCTGTAGTTTTCACTGCCTGCGGGTTTTTGTCGGATGGAACCGAGGTTGTAGTTCAGGAATCCTGACATAAAAAATCTGTCCAACATCATTTCTTCGTTGCGAGAAAAATAGGTGCCCAGCCATACCACATCAGAATGGTAGGGGTCTGCTCCAATGGGAAAACGAAATGCTCCGTTGTAGGAAGTAAGCGGACTGGCATAGCCCTGCCCAAGGATGCTCACACCTCCCTTGCCGGAAGAGTTGTCCTTTACCCAATAAACAGAGGCCCCCACATTCCACTTGGGGGCTACATTGTATTGTGAATTCAATTCAAAAAGGGTTACATCGTCGTTGAGTTCTACATTGTTTTCATAGAGCTTGTAAAATCCAGCTTTGAGCTTATTACGGTCACTTTGCCTCCTCACACTGATCCCTACACCATCGGTGCCAAAGTAGGCTAGCCGGTAACCGGTGGTGGTGAATTTTTCAAAAAAAGTGCGGTAAAGATCATGGGGACTGTCAAACATGCGCTGCAATCCCAAATTGATGGTCCAGTATTTGGCGGGTACAAATTCAACTTCCAGGTTTTGCGTTTGAAGATTAACCTGGTCTGCAGAAATGGCAGAACCAAAATTACCACCGGCACCATATGCCACATCGCCCCAGGTCCAATCTATTTCAAAGGATGCTCTAAGGCTGGCCTTGCCGTCAAAGATCGAGGGTGTGTATATGAAAAAAGGTATGGCACGTTGCTCGGCATAAAGAGCAGTAAAATCATTGGAAGTAGTGGTGGTGTTGGCGCCAAACAACCTGCCCACAATCTGACCTTTGAGAAAGTCATTTTCAGGTGCCATATTCATGGCAACATTTTGTTGATAAAAATAGACAAAAGCTTGCAATTGCTTGTTGGCCCGGGTAGGCACTGCCTTGTCAAATCCTTTAAAACCGGTATCACCCGATTCCTGTGCCACAAGCCAAAATGGCAAGATGAGTAAACACAGTGTCCATATCCTTTTGTTCATTGCAGGTTTGTTGATGGATAAACTTAAAAAATAGTGGGAAGAGAGCCACATTTCTCTTCCCACAGGGCTTAATAAACCCGATTATTTTCTAACGTAATTTTGTACATTGTTTTGCCCAAATGCACCTCCGGAGGTACTGCCGAAACCACCTGTGGCGGTTGGCGGCGTAACGCCCGGAATGGCAGGTGTGATCTGAGCTACTTCATACTTCATGCTCTTGCTGTCTGATGACACTTCAAATATTCCTTGTGCGGTAAGTGAAGTGGGTGAGGTTTGGTTCAATGTAATGTTGTAGATGTTTCCTGTACCGGATTTGGTCTGGGTATAGGTACCTGTCAAAACTACCTTAGCACCACCTTTCCATTGATCAACAGTGTAGGTGTTATTGGTCTTGAATTCTGCTATGATGGAATCCGCAAAACTCGCCAAAATAGGGGCTACCGGACTGGACTTCCAGCTGCCTTGTGCGCCCTCAAGACATGCTGTACATACGCCACCGCAATCCACGGCAGTCTCATCCTGATTTAGGATACCATCACTGCATGTGCCTTTGTCTTCTTCGTCACCACAGCTTACCATAAACAGGGATGCAGCAAAAAACATCATAATTAAAAACTTAACTGACTTCATTTTATTGATTTTTAATGTTGATAAAATATTATGGTTGTTTTAACTTTTTACGATCTATCTTTCCACTATCCGTCAATGGCAATTCATTGAGGATAATAAAATATTTAGGTATCTTAAACTTGGCCAGACGTTCGATGCAAAATGCCTTGAGTTCTGCTTCATCCATAGGATTGTGTAAGACTACAAAGGCTTTTCCCACCTCTCCCCATTTCTCATCTTTTACACCTACTACCGCACACTCTTTTATATTTTCATTTTGTTTCAATACGCGTTCTATTTCTGCAGGGTAAACATTTTCAGCTCCACTGATGTACATGTTTTTAAGGCGGTCAACGATGTACAGGTATTTTTCTTCATCCTCTTTTACGATGTCGCCGGTTTTAAACCATAAGCCATCTTCACTAAAAGCGTTTTTACCTGCTTCAGCATTGTTCCAGTAACCGGGTGTTACCACCGGTCCGCGCAACCACAATTCTCCGGCTTCGTTGGCCCCTGCGTCTGCACCGTCTTCTTTAACGATGCGGTGTTGCACATAAAAATTGGGCCTGCCTATGCTGCCTATCTTCCGTATGGCGTCGTCCTGGTGCAGGGATGTGAGGTTGGGACCAACTTCTGTCATGCCATAACCCTGTCGAATGGCAACACCTTTTGCGGCATACTTCTCAATCAGGGGTACGGGCATTGATTCACCACCAACAATGATGTAATCAAGGTTATGGAGATCGGTGTCTGCAAAATGCTCATCCTGAGCCATCATCGCCAGCATAGTAGGTACGCCCATAAATATATTGCACTTCATTTCCTCCAGCTTGGCCAAAACCTGATCGGCTTCAAACTTTTTAAACAAATACGTAAACCCTCCGTGATGTAAAAACGGCAGCAACAGTACGTTCCAACCCCCGGTGTGGAAAGGTGGCATCACGTTGACGGTTCTGTTTTCTGAAGAAAGGCTGAGCGACAAAGCGGTATTGATGCTGTTCCAGAACGCCATCTTGTGGGTATACCTCACCCCCTTAGGCTTACCGGTTGTACCGGAGGTGTAAATGATAAAAAGCGAATCATCTTCTTCCACTGCATGGACATCAAAATCTTCCAGGGCACTTACCTCAGCCAATACTTGCATTTCGTATGCAGGTATATTTTCTGTTTCAGGCAATAAATGGATGAAATGATTTTCATAAAAGATAAGCACCGGATCAGCATCTTCGCTGATTTCTTTGATTTCAGGAGCTGCCAGCCGGTAGTTGAGAGGCACCAGGGCAAAGCCCAACTTTTGGGCGGCACCCCACAAGGCCACCAGTGTGATGGAGTATTCTGCTATGACTACCACCCGGTCGCCTTTTTTAACACCAAGCTTGCTATTCAGAAAAGAAGCCATACCATTGGCAAGGGCATTGAGATCCCGGTAGGTGATCATCCTGCCCCCCTCGTGCTCCTGAAGCGCTGCCTTCTCAGGACGATACAGTGCCCAGCGTGCCAGCCAGTCCTGTTGCCATATTGATCTGTTTTCAACCATTGCCTACATTTTAAAGAGGGATGCACCAAAGGCCAGACCTCCGCCTGAACCCACAAAACACAGGAGCTCACCTTTTTGTATCTTTCCTTGTTTCATCCATTCATCCAAAGCCATGGGTATACACGCCGATCCGGTATAACCGTAATAGTGCATAATGGTGGCGGCCCTGTTTCGGTCCACCCCCAAATTATCCATAGTCTGGTATATGCTATTTATATTGATTTGGGTAAAAAAGTAGTGATCGATGTCAGCCGGCTTTATGTTTTCCCGCTCACACATTTCTTCAACCAACGAGGTCCATATTTCCGGGTTGATATGTGTAGGTATTTTCTGAACGAATTTGAGCTGGTGGTCTTTGTGATCAATGGCTTCATGGGTCATGGGCTGGTGACTGCCCCCGCCATAGATGCCCATCCAGCTGTTGAACTCACCGCGTGTTAGCAATTTACTTTGTCGATAACCCGATGATGAAGCTGACCTGCCCACAATCACGGCTCCGGCTCCATCTGCAAATAGGGTCACCGTTTTTTTGTCACTTTTGTTTAGGTATTTGCTCATAGCATAAGCACCCACAACCAGGATGTGCCGATAGCTTTCATCAGAATGTATGTAACGTGTAGCTATGTCAAGTGCAGTGACAAAGCCGGCGCAGGCCGTGTTCACATCAAAGGTGCCGGCATTTACCATCTTCAATCTGTCCTGTACAACAGAAGCTGTGGAGGGTGAAATATATTCAGGGGTATCGGTGGCAACAATAAAAAGATCGATGTCTTTGGCCTCCAGTCCGGCATTTTTAAGGGCAAAGACACTTGCTTTTTCTACCAAATCTGCAGTACTTTCGTCGTCAGCGCACCAGCGGCGTTCATAGATTTTTACATTTTCACGCAACCAGGTATCTACGTCTTCACCCAACAATTCATTGAAATAAGCATTGGGCACCACCGTTTCAGGAGCATAACTGCCGGACGCAAGAATGCAGGCGTTGCTGATTTGAGGGTCTGTAGGGAGTGGTTTCATTTCTGGATTCAATTTTGAGCTACGGGTGATTTTTTATACATTTGATAAAGCAGGCTTCCAACAATAAGTGCGGATACAATGGCCAGTGCCGACGCAACCGCCGGGTTTTTTACCTGTCCGGTGGTGTAAGGGGTCAATGATCCATAGTACACCGAAAAGTGCACCACAAAGGCGGTAATGGCCGCTCCCATGGCTGCCTGAACAGGTGTATGCTTGAAAAAGATGCCAAAGAGCACGGGCACAAAGGCCGCTGAAAAATAAGCATACACTCCATTTTGAGCCAGGATGCCAACACTTAAGTTGGGATAAAGCAGCTGGTAGCGACTCATCAATATAG